>CAZBRY010000174.1:0-4862 GCA_964494285.1 uncultured Lachnospiraceae bacterium | reverse complement strand
TTTTTATGGCAATGATGAATTATTTGAATACTCTTTAATAGGAAACAAGGGCGTTTATGTGACGGGAAAAACCTCATCCATGGTCGGTAATGTATATGCAGGTGCGCATCTCGCTGCCGAAAGTAGGGTAGCAGAGGCCATCTATGGAGAAAAAGAGGTCTACGGCGGGCTGAATATCCTATCGACCCAGCTTGGCGTGCAGGCAGATAAAATTGTTTCGGAGGGAGATGTCAATCTAAGGGGGGCATTTGCCGTATTTGGGAATGAAGAGCAGCCCATCAGCGTTTATGCAAACCGAATTAACAAGATGAGTGGATATCCGATTCGCACAGACTATTATATAGAAGGAACGGAATTTTTACGAGCGGATATCGCGGAAGAAGACAGTGAATATGAGCGCATCAAAACGATGGTCACTCATGCAGGGAAAAAGCTTGATACGCTTGAACATTATTATGATTCCGATAATGATGAGGAATATGGCGGCACTTATCGCAAAGTCATAGCGGGTACGGACGTGACAATTACAGACGATGTGACGGGCGTTGTGATTACATCAGGGAATGTCATTATGGATGCGGGCTGTAATGTGGAGGGCATGATTTTTGCCGGTGACCGCATTTATATACAGGGAAATAACAACATCGTTTCAAACAGAGAGGTGCTGCGCACGATGCTCAGTGAGGAGCAAAAAGCCGTTTCCGAAACGACGGAAGAAATCAGCCATCATTTATCGGATTATTTATATGGATTACAGTTTCCCGGTTTGTACGATGAGAACTTCAATTATGTGGAAATGTTACAAAATGATTACTAAGGTTTGAATGAAATATGAATGAATAATGAACAAAGGGCTTCTTTCGGAAGTCCTTTTATTGTGCGAAGCTAATAAATTAAGTGATTTAGTAAACTGTTAAAACGATTAAGTAAACACAGATAAAAATTAAAAACGTCTCCAAAAAGTCTAAAAAGTACAACAATTAATATCTAAAAACAAGGGGTGCACAGAGGGCTATTTTCATGCTAGAATTAACTTAGTCGTTTAAGGGAATACGAATTCAAAATCAAATTTCTAATGAAAGTTAAGCAACAAAAAGTTAAGTTACAAAATTGATTTTGTTAAGTGATTTCCAAAATGAACGATAAAACTAGTCATCATATAAAATGGAGGGAAAAAGATGAAAAAGAAATTATTATCAGTAATTCTTAGTACAGCTATGGTTGCTACACTTCTTGCTGGTTGCGGCAGCGCTGCGGCTCCTGCTGAAGAAGCTCCTGCAACTACGGAAGCTCCTGCAGAAGAAGCTCCGGCTGAAGAAGTGGCAGAAGAAGCTCCGGCTGAAGAAGCAGCAGAAGGACTTGCTTATGCAGGTGACCTTAACTTAATGCACTTCTCCACATCAGAAGAGTCTGAAGGCAACGGCGGTTCCGATGGATTCCGTACGATGATCGCTGAGTGGAAAGCAGCTAACTCAGGTATTAACTTAGTAGAAAACGTACTTGCTAACGCAGAGTACAAGACACAGATTGCAACACTTGCAGCAGCAGATGATCTTCCGGACGTATTCTTACTTCAGGGTATGAACACGAAGGAATGGGCTAAGCAGGGTCTTATCATGGATATGACAGACATCATTGCTTCTTCTCCTTATGCAGCAGATTACAATGATTCTTACCTTACACCGTTCTTGGATGGCGACAAGGTTTATGGGCTTCCTGCATTAACAGGCGGTACATGTACAGTTGTTGTTTATGACAAGGCTCTTTGGGCAGATGCTGGTTTTGACGCATTCCCTTCTACATGGGAAGATGTTCAGGCTGCTAAGGAATACTTTGACGGCGAAGGCATTGATACGATTGCATTTGGTAACGGCGGAAAATGGCAGGCAAACTCTTGCTTCCTCTCTGCACTGGGTGACAGATTCCACGGTCCTGAATGGTTCTCCTCTATCATCAACAAGGGCGGCGCAGCTTTTACAGATCAGGAATTCGTTGACGCTTTGACATGCACACAGGAACTGTTCCAGTCCGGTATCTTCAATGAAGACTTTAACTCAGTTACAAACGAAGATGCACGTGAGTACTACATCGCTGGCGATGCAGCAGCATTCATCGGCGGAAACTGGGATGTATCCTATATTCAGGCTACATTGACTGACACAGATCAGTATGACAATATTGGCTTTGCAGTTCTTCCTCAGCCGGCTAACGCTACCTACGATCCTCAGGGTCAGAACATTGGTTTGGGATATGGTGTTGCTCTGAATGCTAAATTAGCAGAGGATCCGGATAAGTTGGCAGCAGCGATTGACTTGGCTTACAAGTTGACAGGTCCTGATTTCGCAAACTTCGTAGCATCTAACTATGCTCTTGGTGGATTCACAAAGGTTGCAGACGTTGACCTTAGCGCATTCGATCAGGTTACACAGGATTTCTACAACTGGTCTTATGTTGATACAACTCCTTGTGAGATTTATGACTCCTATATCTCCGGTGCAGTTTGGGAGGTTTGTAACACAGATCTTCAGGAAATGCTGAATGGCGACAAGGCTCCTGAAGAAGTAGCAGCTAATACACAGGCAGCTTATGAGGCAAACTACTAAAATCTAATAGGATTTTTAATACACTTACATAGTGGTAAGTAGTTAAAAAATGCGGGTCTCGTCCGACTCATGGATGGGGCCCGTTTTTTGAGAAAAATAGCAATAGTTACAAAAGAAAATGAAAAACATTGAGCAATATATATAAATGTGCTATAATAGCCATGATGATACACAGGAGCCTATAAACTGAGTCAAAATAGAAGTGGGAGCTGTTTTGAGTCCGTTTATGGGGGCTGGGATAAAAATGAAGGAGGTTTTTCTAAGATGCTGAAATCTATTAAGCCAAAGACAAGTACGATACTTGCGTATCTTGCAATACCATTTGTATGGTATGTGTTCTCCGTATTTGTTCCGCTGATTACAGCCATGTTCTACAGCTTTTTTGAGTGGAAGGGTGGTCCTCACAAGACTTTTATTGGATTTGATAATTATGTAAAGCTGCTTACGGACGGGACGTTTTGGCAATCATTCTCACATAACCTGTATTTGGTTATTGCGTGTATCGTCGGACAGGTTGGCATTGCATTTATTTTCGTACTGATGATCAACTCCAGACTTGTAAAATTCAAAGGAATTCATCGTACCTTCGGATTCTTTCCGAGTACCATTTCAGCTGTGTCTGTCGGATTTATTTGGAAAATGATTTACGACAATAAAAGAGGTCTTTTGAACTACTTTTTGAATTGGATTGGAAAAGAGGACTCGACGCGGGTATGGTTAAATCAACCGGATCTTGTTATGCTTCTTGTATCAATTCCATTGATCTGGCAGTTTATCGGTTATTATATGGTTATTCTGATATCCGGTATCGCAGCGATCGACCCCCAGATTTTTGAGGTTGCCGAGTTAGATGGCGCCAACGCGGTTCAAAGAGCGATTTACATAGTAATGCCCCTTTTGAAAAACACGCTGCTTGTGTGTATCACGCTTTGTGTCGCGGGTAATATGAAAGCTTTCGATCATATTTACACGATGACGGGAGGCGGTCCGGGTAAGGCCTCGATGGTTATGGCAATGTACGGCTACAATGTTTCCTTTAAGGAAATGAATATGGGATACGGCAGCGCGATTTCCGTCGGCATTTTCGCAGTCAGCCTCATTGTTATCGCAGGCAGTCAGATTATTATTAACTTCTATACAAAGGATAAGGGGGTGGACTAACATGGCATATAACCCAGATGACATCGCCGGAAAGAAAAATGCAACTGCCGGTGAAAAAGTAAAAAAAGGCACTTTGAGTTTTATATTGAATGGGATCCTGATTTTATTTTCCGCCACCTGTGTTTTTCCTCTGATTTGGATGTTATACTCCTCCTTAAAGCTGAAGAGAGAGTTTAATGCAGATATTATTGGTTTGCCTGCGACACCCACTTTGGCGAACTACATTAAGATCACGGGAAACGAAGACTATCATATTTGGCAGTCAATGGGCAACAGCGCAAGAACGACGATTCTTTCCTTATTTTTTATCGTGCTGTTCGGATTTATCGTTGGGTACATCCTCGCGAGAATCAATTTTAAAGGCAACAGGATTCTTTACGTCATGTTCCTGATGGGAATGTTACTCCCAGTTCACTCTTTGTTAGTACCTATTTACATAGTGTTTAATAAAACCGGGCTTGGTAATCAGTGGTTTACCCTAATCATTCCCTATGTCGCCTTCGGTTTGCCGATTGCGGTATTCCTTGTTGAGAGCTTTATCAAATCAGTCCCGATTGAGCTGGAGGAAGCGGCTGCAATTGACGGTAGCAGTTTTTCAAGGACATTATTTGAGATCATTCTGCCAATCACGAGACCGATGCTGATTACTGTTGCGATTATTCAGACATTCTCCTGTTGGAATGAATTTTCCTTCGCGTTGGTGCTTATGCAGGACGTTCGCCTGCAGACAGTTCCTCTTGCGATGACAATGTTCAAGGGCCAGTTTGCATCGGACTATCCAAAGATGATGTCCGCTATGCTCCTCACAATGTCCCCGATCCTCATCCTCTACTTCGTCTTCAGCAAGGAGATTATCAAAGGGATGGTTGCAGGTGCTGTCAAAGGTTAATGAGAGAGAAGCCAAAGCGCCGAGCGCAAAGCGAGTGCGCATAAAAAGAGCTTGGTGCGAAGCACCATGCTATGGTTGCAGGTGCCGTTAAAGGTTAATGAGAGAGAAGCCAAGGCGCCGAGCGCAAAGCGAGTGCGCATAAGGATATTTTCAATTTTATAGATTTGCCGTAGGACTTTTAGTCCTACGGCTTTTTCTTGTTTTAAATT
>CAZBRY010000173.1:814-4881 GCA_964494285.1 uncultured Lachnospiraceae bacterium | reverse complement strand
AACTCAGACACCGCAGGCGTTCTATTTGAAAAAGCTAGTATGGGCGCATGAAGAAGCAGACAAGCGGGGCATCGCAAATTCCATAGCGACTTGTACACTGATGATTGAACTGGGAGAAAAAATATATTTTTCTGCCGGTTCTGAAAAAAATTTAAAACTAACGACAACAGAAGATATTGAAATTTTCAAGGCATTGCTGCATTCGAAAAAGGATGAGTGGATGAAATGATTTTTTATGAGGGTTTCCGAAATAAGCGAATATTAGTGACAGGCGCAAGCGGGTTGCTTGGTTTTACATTGATCAAGACATTGCTTGACAGCAATCAGAAAGAAAAACTAGATCTGCACATTACCGCATTGGTGAGAAGCCGGGAGAGGGCATTGCAGCGTTTTATCGGTTATGCCGGGAGAGAGGACTTTTCCCTGCTGGTGGGTGATGTATGCCAGGCAGAGATATTTGAAGGACAGACGTGGGATTATATTGTGCACGGAGCCTCAAACGCACATCCGAAAGCGTTCGCAGCGCAGCCGGTGGAGACGATGAAGGCAAATCTGCTCGGAACGATGAATTTATTGGAGTGTGCCGTAAAACAAAAGTCTGTCAATGAAGTAAAAAAGCTCTTATTTCTAAGCTCCGGTGAAATCTATGGAGAGGCTGCAATGCCGGATGAAAAGGGCTGGCGGGAAGAGTGCGCAGGTTTGGTAGATTCCATGCGGCCAAGAGCCTGCTATCCGGAGAGCAAAAGAGCGGCAGAAGCGTTATGCGTATCGTATTACCAAGAGTATGAAATTCCCGCTGTCGTTGCTAGGCTGTCGTATATTTATGGAGAAGAGGTGCTCGCGGACAATACGCGTGCCGATGTGCAATTCTTTAAGAATGCGTTGGCGGGTGAAGATATTGTTATGAAAAGTGAAGGAACGCAGATGCGCTCCTACTGCTATGTTGAGGATGCCGTGAATGCCCTGATTTTACTGCTTTTAGAGGGAAGAGCGGGAGAAGCTTATAATGTGGCAAATCATGCATCTGTTGCGACGATCAAAGAATATGCGACGACACTGGCAGAGGTTTTTCAAGTAGGACTTAAAATGGAACTTCCCAGTGTGCTCGAAAAGAGCGGCTATTCTCAAATGAAGAAGGAAGTGTTGAATGCCGAAAAGCTGTACGGGCTTGGCTTTCATCCCTTATATGATTTAAAAGCAGGCATGGAAAAAATGAGGAGAAATAAAAAGCACGGCATCACAGGCCAATCATAACGGGAAATTGCAGCAAATACGAGAAAGGGTACGGGCGGATTGATGGATGAAAAAATTGGTATCGTGATATGTAATTATAATAAACAGGATTATATTGTTCCTTGTATTCAATCGGTATTGGACTCTTCCATGCAGGACTTCGCTGTTTATGTGGTCGATAATGCTTCTACAGACGAATCCGTATCATGTATTAGGGAGCGGTTTGGCGACCGGGTCATGCTGTTGGAAAACAAAGAAAATCTGGGCGGCTCGGGCGGCTTTAATACGGGTCTGCGAGAAGCTTTAAAGCATGGTCATTCCTATATTATGCTCATGGATAATGACATCATTGCCGATAAAAGGGCAGTGGAGGAGTTATATTATTTTTTGGAGCAGCATCCTAAAGTTGGGATGGCAGGTTCCAAGGTGTATTTTATGGATGAGCCGGAGCATATTTGGGGCTATGGCGGAAAAATTGATTTTGAAGAGTTTAAACAAAAGGATTCCTATAAAAATTATACGGATGGAGACAGCGTTCCGGAGGTGGATTATTGTGATTATGTGGCGGCCTGCTCTCTAATGGCCCGGACGGAAGCGATCGAAAGAGTCGGTCTGATGCCTGAGGATAATTTTATCTATTGGGATGATATGGAATGGGGCTGGCGCTTTAATCAGGAGGGCTATCAGGTGGCCGTATGCGGAAAATCAAAGATCTGGCATAAGGCAGGAGGCAGAAATGCCGGAAATACCTTTATTCATTACTATATGTGGAGAAACCGCATTCATTTCTTTATGAATATCCTGACGGAGGAACAGAAGGAGCGGTTCGCGGATACCATTTTAACGGAGATGTTCCGCATGATATACAGCGTAAACCTGAAAGGAGAGCCCAATATCGTACGAACCCTTATGTATGCGTTTGATGATGCGGTGCATGGCGTGCGTGGAAAGGCATCGGAAGGAAAGATTCTTAACAGGCCAGCCGTTCCAAACCGTGTCAAAGAAGCAATGTCTGACTGCGACAGCGTGCTGATTAAGTTTGATGGAAATTATGAAGGCCTCGGAAACATTATCAGGAACTTAAGAGGCTTTGCGAAGGACTTGAGAATCGGAATCAGTCTGGGTGTACAGGATGACAAGGGTACCAAACAGAAAACATTGCAGACGCAGTATCCGGATTGTGAAGTCTGCGCAGAGTACCAGCCGGAAAAATATGACCGGCATATGCTCATGTGTGAGCATATATTCAAGCTGCCCGAGGACGCAAAGGAGGATGTCTATATCGATCCGTGGTGCAATATCATTTATTCCCCGGAGGACTTCGTATACTGCAAGAGCTTCGAGCAGACGGAGAGGTTATTTTTGTTATGTAAGAAGGAGATTCTTTTGTCAATGAAAAAAAGCGTGAAACCATTAGTTATTTTTGGTGTCGGTTCCGGCGCTATAAAAGTAATACGTACAATGAAATGTCTCGGAGTTGAAATTCAGGCATTAACGGATAACAATTCGGCGAAATGGGGAACAATCTGTGAGGATATACCGGTTATCTGTCCGGAGGAATTAAGAAACAGGAACTGCAATATTATGATTGCAAGCACTTATCAGGAGGAAATTGAGGCTCAGCTGAAAGAATATGGGGTATTTGATCACTTAGTGCTCAAGGAGCAATTCATCAAAGCATATATTGAGTCGCATCTAGATGAATTTACCTACTTGGACAAAAGAGAAAATGTTTCTAAAACTAAGACGGTCATTATTGGCCTTGAAGAGGGAATGTGGCTGGGAGGCGTCGAGAATCTTGCATTTATGTGGGCGCGTGAGTTAAAAAAGCGCGGCATGACAGTATGGATTTTTTCAAAGGAGACGGAAGATCTGCCGCCGGAGGATTTAAAGGAGAATGTCCGGTATTTTAATTTAAATTATGAAAGATATTGGGATTCCATAAAGGATCTGACGCAGGCTTTATATGAAAATTTGCCGTGCTATGTGATTGATAATTGGGAAAATCAAATATTGGAGTCGGTATCTATTATAAAAAGGATTTGTCCGGAGTCCATTCGGTGTATTTCATTTATTCATAATGATCAATATCTGTTTTACCACAGAACTGCTTTTATGGAACCATTCATCGATGCAATTGCAGCAGTCAGTGAAGATGTGGCAGGACATTTAATAGGCGAATTCAAGATCGATGAAAAGAAAGTACATTATAAAGAAAGTCCGGTCGAATTTGAAGAAAATTTGATAAAAACATTTGAGGAGAACAAAATGAAGCCTCTTAGGATCGGATATGCGGCACGCATTACAAAGACTCAAAAAAGAGCAGATCTGATTGTCCCATTGGTTGAGAGATTAAACCAATTGGGAGTCAATTACCAACTGTCAATTGCAGGAATTGGGGATTATTATGAGTGCCTGCAAAAAGAGCTGAAGCAAAAGGGATTGATGAGGACGGTGACGCTGCATGGCTGGATAGACCGTTCTAAAATGAAAGAATTCTGGAAGGAAAAAGATGTCTTTGTTAATCTTTCCGACTATGAGGGTTCTCCATTATCTTTACTAGAAGCAATGTCATATAATGTGGTGCCCGTTGTGACGAAGGTCTCCGGCGCAAAAGAATTTGTTACGGAAAGGAATGGATTTATTTGTGGATGTGGAGATGTAGATGCGATTGCTGCCCACATCAGAGAATTGGATAACCGACGAGAACGGCTGTCTGTTATGGGAGAAGAGTCTCGCCGCATAGTTCGGGAAAAATGTAATAAAGGGGATTATATTAATTACATTTTGTCATTATTTAAAGAAATAAGTTAAGCACCAGAGAGTTTTTAAGG
>CAZBRY010000173.1:0-804 GCA_964494285.1 uncultured Lachnospiraceae bacterium | reverse complement strand
GTGATATGTGAAATTCGTGGTTCCGTTTTCCTTATTTATTTGAGTTCTATTTTATTTACAAAATAAAAGTATGTCGCAACACGAAGAAATATGTTACAATTGTCTATATTATTGAATGAGTATAAAAGTAGATTATTTACAGATTGGACTTTGTGATCAACTTGTATGATGATGTATGATTGAAGGAGAAAAATGTGAATCGAGTAACAGTAATTATGCCCGTATACAACGGGGAAAAATACATAAAGGATGCGATTCAAAGTATACTAGATCAGACTTATCCTGGTTTTATTCTGCTCTGCATAGATGATTGCTCTACTGACGGAAGTCTGGATATTATTAGAACCTTTCATGATGATAGAATACAGATTATTCAGAATGACAGTAATAGAGGGATCGCATATACGCGTAATCGGGGGTTGGATCTGGCAAAGACTGAGTATATCGCTCTTCTTGACGATGATGACATTGCCATGCCCTATCGTTTGGAGCACGAATTGGGGTTTCTTGATTCCAATCATGATATACAGGTCGTAGGCGGTCATCAGAGGCAAATCGACGAGACCGGAAAAGATTTAAATAAACAATGGTCTGTGTATCTGAATTCTGCATATATTGCGGCCTATCTGCTCCTGAATAATACTATTGTGAATGGCTCCACGATGTTTCGAAAATCATTTATTGATGAGCATCAAATACGTTACAGAGATCATCTGTGTGGGGCGGAGGACTATCAGTTTTGGATTGAATGCTCTTTAAATGGAAAAATTAAAAATATGGATGAGATATTTCTTCTTTGGAGAG
>CAZBRY010000172.1:0-4908 GCA_964494285.1 uncultured Lachnospiraceae bacterium | reverse complement strand
AAGAATACGAGGGATCAAAATGTTTAGCTTTGGAAAATATAACTTTAGAAAATATGATTTGTTACTAATCTTGCTGACGGTTGCAATCAGCATCCTCGGCATCCGCTTTATTGAAAGCGCGAAAGAGGATCTTGTCGTGCGTCAGACGCAGGGACTGATTTTGGGTATCATTGCGATGCTTATTATTTCTCTGATGGACTATAGCTTTATTCTTAAATTCCACTGGCTAATTTATGCGTTTAGTATCGCGATGCTGGTTCTCGTCAAGCTGTTCGGGGATTCCGGCGGCGGAGCCTCCCGTTGGTTTGAAATCGGTGGCTTTCGATTCCAGCCGTCAGAACTTGTAAAAATTTTATTGATTTTATTTTATGCACAGTTTATTATGAAACATAAGGAGAGCCTTAACACCTTTCGTATGCTGCTAGTCTGTGTGCTGTTAATCTTACCGCCGTTTGTTTTGATTTATGATCAGCCGGATTTGTCGACTAGTATCATGATTCTTGTTATTTTTGCCATGGTTATGTTTGTTGGCGGGCTCAGTTACAAGGTTGTCATCGGTACCATTGTGATTGCGGTTCCTTCGGTTATCATCTTTTTAAATATGGTATTGCAGCCGGGGCAGGCAATTTTAGACGACTATCAGCTAAAGCGTATTCTTGCATGGCTGCAGCCGGAGAAATATGCGGCTACGGAGGCTTATCAGACAATGAACGCCATTACGGCCATCGGTTCCGGTCAGCTCACCGGAAAGGGTCTTAACAACAATGTCATCGCTTCCGTAAAAAATGGTAATTTTATTTCGGAAGCGCAGACGGATTTTATTTTTGCCGTAGTGGGAGAAGAGCTTGGATTTGTCGGTTGCTGTGCAGTGCTCGGGCTCTTGTTTCTGATCGTATTGGAATGTATATTAATTGCACGCAAATCAAAGGATTTGGCAGGCTCCATTATTGCTGCCGGCATGGCCGGATTAATTGGCTTTCAGACTTTTATCAACGTCGGCGTGGCTACCGCGATCTTGCCGACTACCGGCTTGACCCTACCATTTTTAAGCTACGGCTTGACATCGCTCGTCAGCCTTTTTATTGGGATGGGGTTCGTATTAAATGTAAAAATGCAGACGCCAAAATATCTATAATGCGTCTACACGATCATCGGCGCGTTTGATTGGAGCATGCCGATGAATAAACACCTGGAGGAGGAATGTTATATGAATATTGGGTTGATTGCACACGATTCTAAAAAGAAGTTGATGCAGAATTTTTGTATTGCTTATCGGGGGATATTAAGCAAAAACGATCTTTTTGCGACCGGCACAACCGGCAGGCTGATTGAAGAGGTTACAAACCCTTCCATCCACAAGTATCTTGCCGGACATTTGGGAGGGGAACAGCAGATAGGCGCACAAATCGAACACAATGAAATCGATTTAATGGTTTTCTTGCGGGATCCTCTGACGCCGAAATCACACGAGCCGGACGTTGGCTATATTATCCGTCTATGCGACATGCACAACATCCCGCTGGCGACAAATCTTGCCACAGCTGAACTCTTAATCAAATCACTCGACAGAGGAGATATGGAATGGCGTGAAATGTACAAATAAGAACGGCATGTACAAAGCGGCGGTTTTTGTGTTTGTGTCGCTTTTTCTAGGCGGTTGCGGAAGTAAGAAGTTTGACATGCCATATGATCTTTCCGCGCCAATAAGTGCATACAGTTTTGATGCGAGCAATACGGAGGCTACGGCAGATGCATTTGCCTCTGATTTGTGTGTCGTATCTTCGGATGTGTCTGGTAATGGCATTGACATGTCTAAGGCAACAGCGGCAGGTCTCTTTGATGTTTCAAGGACCGATACACTTTTCGCTAAAAACATTCACAAATCAATGAATCCGGCAAGCTTGACTAAGACAATGACGGCTCTTTTGGCACTCAAATATGGAAAGCTGGAAGATGTGCTTACAGCCTCTGCCAATGTCAATATTACGGAATCCGGCGCGCAGCTCTGCGGCTTTAAGGAAGGGGATCAAATAACGCTGGATCAGGCGCTGCACGGACTTTTGATGTATTCGGGAAACGATGCGGCAGTTATGATCGCGGAGCATATTTCCGGCAGCCTAGAGGAATTCGGGCAGTTAATGAATGACGAGGCTCTTGCGCTTGGTGCGACAAATACGAACTTTACAAACCCACATGGACTGACTGATGACAACCATTATACGACGTCTTATGATTTGTATCTCATTTTTAATGAGGCAATGAAATATGATAAATTTAAAGAGATCATCCATATGTCCAGCTATACGTCCACCTATTCGGATAGGGAGGGCAATCCAAAGGAAATGGATTTTGGCACGACAAATTTATTTTTAAATGGAGATAAGGAAACACCCGGAAATGTGAATATTATTGGTGGAAAGACCGGCACGACGAATGCGGCGGGGGCCTGCTTGATTCTTTTGGCTAATAACACGTCCGGAGAGCCCTATATTTCTGTTATTATGCAAGCAGATGATAGAGATGCGCTTTATTCAGAAATGACAAATTTGCTGGAAAATGTACAGTAATTATAGGTTGTTTTTTATAACTGAATCTACTATAATAAATACATAAGCTTTACAATTTAACTTAAGGAGGAGATTACAATGATACATTTAATCGTTGGCGAAAAGGGGAAGGGAAAGACAAAGCATTTACTTGACAAAGTAAATAGTGCTGTTAAGACGGCTTCCGGGAATATTGTATATCTGGACAAGAATTCCAAACATATGTATGAGTTAAAAAATAAAATCCGCCTGATTAATGCTTCAGAATTTCCTGTTGCATCAACAGGCGAATTTGTTGGTTTTATCTGTGGAATCGTTTCTCAGGATCATGACCTTGAACAAATGTATTTAGATAGCTTTTTGGACGTGGCTTACATAAAAGACCATAAGGATATAGCGTCTGTAATCAATAAATTAGAAAAGATCAGCGATCAGTTTCATGTCGATTTCGTTATCAGCATGTCCGTTGACGGCTCGGAGCTTTTGGATGATATGAAATCAAAGGTAATTGTATCTCTTTAATAGAATAGGATATGTTAATTATTTAGAATCGGTATCAATCATTACAAATCAAAGCCCCGGCAAGCCGAGGCTTTTGATTTGTAAAAAGTTGTTTGGGTGAGGTAGTGTGATGGCAAAAAGGAGAAAAGCGCCTGGAAAAATAACAAAATACAGGAAACCCATTAATATTAATCTTGGATTAATTATTTTTGGCGTTCTTTTTATTTATATTATTGTTATTATTGTTTCTTATTTTCAGAGCGAGCATATTACACCTTATGAGGTGACGACCGGCTCGCTTGCCATCAATAACACTTATGCCGGCATCGCACTGCGGGAGGAAACGGTTGTTTCCAGCGATTATTCCGGATATGTGAATTATTATGCGCGGGAGAATGAAAAGGTTTCTAATGGCTCCATGGTGTATACCGTGGATTCTTCAGGAAAGCTTTCCGAAATGGTGAACGAAAACACGAGAGAGGGAAGCTCTCTGACAGACGAGGATCTTTCTGAGCTAAAAACGGAAATATCGGATTTTAGCACAAGCTTCCGACCGGATAGCTTTTTAGACACGTATGACTTCAAGTTTGATATTGAGGGAACGGTTCTAAAGCTTGCCAATTATAAGGTGTTATCCAGCATCGATACGCTTGCCGGCTCCAATTTATCTGATTCCATCAGCTTTGGCTACTCATCCCAATCCGGAGTCCTTGTCTATTCAACAGACGGCTACGAGGGCATTACGGCCGAAACACTCACTCCTGAGCTGATGAAACCGGACAACTATACAAAATCTCAGTTTCACAGCAATGATTTAATTGCACAGGGTGACCCTGCCTATAAGCTGATTACAAACGAAAACTGGTCAATTATAATTGAGATTGATGAAGAGCGGGCTCAGGAGCTTGCGGAGGAATCTTATATCAATGTGCGCTTTCTGAAAAATAATTATACCTCGTGGGCCGCTATTTCAATTTTACGGCAGAACGGGGTCATTTATGCAAAACTTGATTTTAATAATTCGATGATTACGTTTGCGACGGATCGCATCATTGAAGTGGAATTGCTCTCCAATTCGGAAGAAGGATTAAAAATACCAAATTCAGCGATTGTGGAGAGAGCTTTTTATCTGATTCCTGCTGAATATTTGACAAAGGGGGGCAATACCGGCGCGGATGGCTTTATTCGGGAAGTTTATCTTGAAGATGGTACGGTTTCAACGGAATTTGTGGAAGCAACTATTTACAATTCGACCGAGACGGAGTATTATGTGGAGGAATCCGTTTTTAATATTGGCGATTATATCATCAGGCCTGACAGCAATGAAAAGTATCCGATCAGCAAACAGGCGGCGCTGATTGGTGTTTATAATATTAACAAGGGCTATGCGGATTTTAAACAGATTACGATCTTATATCAGAATGAGGAGTATGCGATTGTAAAGTCCAATACCGAATACGGACTCAGCGTATATGATCATATTGTATTAAAGGGCGATACTGTCAACGAAAATGATTTTATTTATAATTAATCGGATGCTGACGGCATATTTCAGTAAAGGATGGAAGTGGAAAGCTTATGTTAAAGGACAATCTGAACCTTGTGGAATCGAAAATTGGAACAGCATGTGAAAAAGCGGGACGGGAGAGAAGCAGTGTCACACTGATTGCGGTAAGCAAAACAAAGCCTGCGGAAATGGTCCAGGAACTTTATGATTGCGGCATTCTTGATTTTGGTGAAAACAAGGTACAGGAGCTTGTCGGCAAATATGATTTGCTTCCGAAAGATATTCGTTGGCATTTAATTGGACATTTGCAGACAAATAAAGTAAAATACATCATAGATAAAGCATATCTGATTC
>CAZBRY010000171.1:0-4977 GCA_964494285.1 uncultured Lachnospiraceae bacterium | reverse complement strand
GAGGCTTTCAGAAGGCACTGATTTGTACGGATCCGGATCTGATCAAATTCGGCATATCTCAAAAGGTGATCGGCGTACTTGAAAAAGCGGGACTGGCATATGAAGTCTATTCCAATGTCAAGGCCAATCCGACGATTGAAAATGTGCAGCTTGGCGTTGAAGCGTTCAAAAAAGCGGACGCGGATTATCTGATCGCGATCGGCGGCGGTTCTTCGATCGATACCGCGAAGGGAATCGGCATCGTCATTGCGAATCCTGATTTTGTGGATATCAGAAGTCTGGAGGGCGTTGCGCCTACAAAAAATAAATCCGTTCCTATTTTCGCGGTGCCGACGACGGCGGGAACCGCGGCGGAGGTAACGATCAACTACGTCATCACGGACGTGGAGAAAAACAGGAAGATGGTATGCGTAGATCCAAAAGATATTCCGGTCGTGGCATTTGTGGATCCGGAAATGATGTCCTCCATGCCGAAGGGATTGACGGCGGCGACAGGCATGGATGCGCTGACACATGCGATCGAAGGCTACATTACGGCAGGCGCATGGGAGCTGTCGGATATGTTTCATATCAAGGCTATTGAAATCATCGCAAAGCATCTGCGCGGCGCGGTCGCCGGTACGCCGGAGGGAAGAGAAGGCATGGCGCTCGGCCAGTATGTGGCCGGTATGGGATTTTCAAATGTCGGTCTTGGGATCGTGCATTCCATGGCGCACCCGTTAGGCGCATTATATGACACGCCGCATGGCGTCGCAAATGCGATCATCCTGCCGACCGTTATGGAATATAACGCAGAAGCGACAGGCGAGAAATACCGCGATATCGCAAGGGCGATGGGCGTTGCAGGCGTTGACTCGATGAGTCAGGAAGAGTACAGAAAGGCGGCGGTTGACGCAGTGAAGCAGTTGTCGCTGGATGTCGGAATTCCGGCGGACTTAAAGGAAATCGTAAAGAAAGAGGATCTCCCGTTCCTCGCACAGTCCGCCTATGATGATGCGTGCAGGCCGGGCAACCCGAAGGAAACGAGCGTTGAGGATATCACCAAGCTGTACGAATCTTTGATTTAACTATTTTTATATAAAAACAAAAAGCTGGGGAGGCTTTAAAAATGAACTTATCATACAGACTTGAAGAACCCCGCAACTATGCCAAGGTCGAGCAATTGACTTTCGAGGCGTTTGAAACTATGGAGATTCCGGGAAGAGCACATACGGATGAACATTTCCTCGCGCATCTTCTTAGGGATGACCCGTGGTTTATCCCCGAGCTGGATATCGTGGCGGAGCGGGATGGTGAACTCGTCGGCAGCATTTTCTATTCCAAATGCAAGGTTCTGCGTAAAGACGGCACGGAAACGGATGCCGTTACATTTGGCCCCGTCAGCGTATGGCCCAAGCTGCACAGGGAGGGAATCGGCTCCGCGCTGATCCGCTATTCGATCGAACGCGCCCGTGAGCTTGGCTTTACGGCGATACTGATAACGGGGCATCCGGCATACTATCCGCGGTTTGGCTTTCGCCCCGCAGGCGATTATGGGCTGACCTTCGAGGACGGCACATCACATGAGGCGTTTATGGCGCTGGAGCTTATCCCCGGCGTACTCGGCGGGAGCGGAGGCCGCTGGAAATGCGCGAAGTCCTTTCGCACTGCGGAGAATGATGAAGCAGAATTCAAAAATTATTGTGACAGCCTTGAATAAATAAACATAGTAACAGACAGCCCATGGCGCGAAGAAATTCAGCGGTTATGGGCTGTTTGTTTTTGACGGAAGCAATAGTTTTAGTTTTGTGACTAAGACACAGACATTGATAATAATTATTGATATTCTTCTAAAAAAAGTATAAAATAAATTTAGGAGTTAAATGATTTGAAAGGCTGAAGGAGCACAAATAAGGAAGTCCGTTATTCAAAAGAGGAAAAATCTAAAATTTATTGTTAAAAAACTACTATTTTAAGGGGAAATACATTTATGAAAATCAAATGGAAAATCGTATTAGCATCGATGGGTATAGTTGCAACAATGACTGTTTCAATTGTTTTGTTTACACGTTCGGAGGTAAATAATCTTGTTTTATCGGAAAACAAAGAAGAGCTACAGAATTATTCAAACTGGGGTATGCAGCTGATCGACAGATCCTATGAGGGAGAATGGTCTATTAAGGAGGACAAGCTCTACAAAGGGGATGTGCAAATTAATGAGAATTACGGGATCATTGATGAGCTTACGGAAGGAACTGAAATTCTTGCAACCATATTTCAGAATGATACCAGAATTTCCACAAATGTTAAAGAGAATGGAGAGCGCATGATCGGAACGCAGGCTTCCGCAGAAGTGGTAGAGCTAGTTTTGACACAGGGACAGCTATATTCCGGTACCGCGGATATTTTAGGCAGATCGGCGCAAACATGCTATGTTCCGATTAGGGATTCTGCAGGAGAAGTAGTCGGAATGTGGTTTGTAGGAGTTTATACGGATGTGGTTTCAAAAGAAATCGACAACACCATACTGATGATTACTTTGTTATCAGGAGTTTTACTTATTATTGGAAATTTTGTATCTTATTTGCTGGGTGACAGCATTGGAAAAGGGGTAAAAGCCATTCAGGATAGATTGAAATTAATGGAAGAAGGGAGATTTGATTTTCAATTTGAAGAGAAGCTTGTCATGCGTAAGGATGAGGTTGGCTTTATTTCACAGTCCTCGCAGAATATGCAGCATAAAATTAAAGAAATAATCAGCAATATCAAATTAGAATCAGAAAGTGTAAAGGGCATCGCCGAAAGTTCCTTTAAGAGAATGCAGGAGGTTCATGCCAATATTGAGGATATTTCTGCCACGACGCAGGAACTGTCAGCTGGAATGGAAGAAACCTCAGCTTCCACCGAGGAAATGAATGCTTCTACCTATGAAATTGAAACGGAAGTATCCAACATGAAGGAAAGAACCCTTCATGGAGAGCAGTTGGCGGCAGAAATCAAACAGCGCGCGGCTAAGCTCAAGAACGAATCCTCTGCCTCTCATCATAATGCGACGGATATTTATGAAAAAACTAATACAGCGCTGAAGGAGTCGATCAAACGAACTGCGGCAATTGAGGAAATTAAGGAGCTGTCTCAGTCGATCCTGCAGATTACATCACAGACAAATCTTCTTGCTTTAAATGCCGCAATAGAAGCTGCCAGAGCCGGAGAGGCAGGAAAGGGATTTGCGGTAGTGGCCGATGAAATCAGAGTACTGGCGGATAATTCTAAGGATGCAGTATCAAAAATAACAGAGATAACAAATAACGTTTCAGAAGCTGTGGAAAGAGTGGTCAGGGATTCTGAAACCCTGCTGGCATTTGTAGACAATCAGGTTCTGAATGATTATAAAATGCTGGTCGACACAAGTATGCAATATGATCATGATGCAGATATGGTGCAAGGAGTGATCACACAAATCAATTCGATTGCGGAACAGCTGTATGAGACCATTCAGCAAATGAGGCAGGCCATTGAAGGTATCACAACGGCAGCCGTCGAGGGAGCGGAAGGCACTTCTGATATTGCTCTGAAAATTTCCGACATCGCTTCTAAATCAGATGACGTGTTGCGTCAGTCTATGGAGAACAAAGGAAGCGCTGAAAAATTAGATGAAATGGTGACGTTTTTCCAGCTGTAGGGAAAGGAGGAGGGAGAGATGTTTATTGCACGGCAGCCGATTTTTAACAAAGCCTTAAGAATTTATGGATACGAATTACTTTTCCGCGCGGATTCTGACTCAAGCAGCTTTTCAGGAGCCTCCTCGACCTCAGCAACAGCGGCTGTGATGGGTGGATTGTTTGAGCAGGGACTCAATGGGGTTGTTGGCTCATCAAAGGCGTTTGTAAATTTTGATTATGATTTTATTATGTCTGATATGATTGAGCTGATCGATTCAACGGCGCTGGTAATTGAAATCCTGGAGACGGTTCAGGTTGACGATCATTTGCTGGAGCGTATCCGGAGCCTGAAAAAAAGAGGATATAAGGTCGCGTTGGATGATTTTATTAATGATGAAAATTCATCGAAGATGACCTCTTGCGCGGATATCATTAAGTTTGATATTAGAAACACGCCGCTCGATATGATCCGTAAGCAGGTCAAGGAGGCGCTCTCGGATAAGAAGGTTCTGCTTGCGGAAAAGATTGAAACAACAGAAGAATTCCAGGAGGCCAAAAGGATGGGCTTTCAGTTGTTTCAGGGATATTTTTTCTGTAAACCCAATATTGTACCGTACGGAATAGGATCAAAGAAATCTTCGCATATTGCATATGCACGAATCATGGAGGAACTAAAAAAAGAAGATTTTTTATATGAGAAAATTTCCGATATTATAGAAACGGATGTTGATCTTTCGTATCGATTATTTAAAATTCTTGGAAATAAAAAGGAAGAGAGAACTTTAAATTCAATCAAAAATGCGCTGGTTCGTATGGGCAGACTGGAGATAGAACGCTGGGTCAGCATTTTAATGCTTCAAGATATCTCAAAAGATAAGCCGGATGAATTGTTCAAAATTTCTTTAATCAGGTCAAAGTTTGGAGAGTTTATTGCGCAGAACAGCACATTCTCGAAATACCAGGATGAGTTTTCCCTGCTGTGTTTATTCAGCGTGCTGGATGTTATGCTAGATTGTTCGATGGAGGAAGCCCTTTTTGGGCTTCCTGTCTCGGACGATGTTGCGGAATTGCTGATCAACGGAGGCGGACGCTTTATGCCCTTGTTCATGCTTTTAAGATCCTATGAAAGTGGCGATTGGAGCGAAGTAGAGGAATATTTAGAAATGGTTCAAATTGATCCTAAAATTCTCTCAGAGGGATATCTCTCTGCAATCGGCTGGGCTGCCGGTATTGTCAACGCCTACATGGAATAAAGAGAATGTAGTTATTATTTTTCTCCGTAAATACAAAGTCCAAAGAATTCACTTTTTACCGAAGCGCCCGCCAGATCGGAGTT
>CAZBRY010000170.1:4741-4983 GCA_964494285.1 uncultured Lachnospiraceae bacterium | reverse complement strand
GGGAATCTGAAAAGAATTAAGAACGGAACCGAGTTGAAATTCAGCTTTTTATGGAACAGAAAGGCCGAGGCGGAGCGTTTCGGAGTGGTCGATGATGACGGAAAGAATTATCCATTTTTTGCGGATCAGCAGGTGAAGGATAAATGAGGTAAATAATTACTGCACAGTGTATGGCTAAACAAACAGACGGCAATCTATTTTCAGATCGCCGTCTGTTTGTTTGAAGGAAAGTCTCTTTATTG
>CAZBRY010000170.1:3913-4731 GCA_964494285.1 uncultured Lachnospiraceae bacterium | reverse complement strand
GACGGAAAGAATTATCCATTTTTTACGGATCAGCAGGTGAAGGATAAATGAGGTAAATAATCACTGCAAATAAACAAACAGACGGCAATCCATTTTCAGATTGCCGTCTGTTTGTTTTAGGGAAAATTTAGTTATTGTACGGCCGCATAGCCCTTTACGATCTCAAGTGCTTTTACACGAACCATATTCTGCATCGCATAGCCCTTTCCATATTCCTCTACCTGCGTATCGTAGGAATCTGCAGAGCCGCTCGTTTCTGTCAAATATGCTTTATAGTCATCCTCCGTGACGGTAATGCCTTCCGATTCGAGAACAGCCTGGTAAATCATCGCTTCTTTTTCGATCTCCTTGCAAGTTTCGATAAGACTTACGTTATAGGGTCCCTCAGACATACCCACATATTGGCTGAAGCTCGTATAAGCAGCAGAACCGGTATAGCTCGTATATAATTGATTCATATATTCGTAAGCATTCTGATCGGTATATTTTTGTGTTGATTTCAGATTATTAAGATAATCTTTGGGGTAAGCTGTCACCGATGTCTGCTCAATCAAATAAGCAGCCAGCCATTGATCAAGATTCGTCTGGTAATTTGTTTCCTTTAAATATTCGCGATAGCCTTCGGCCGTATCCGCATAGGAGGAAAGATTTTTCTGTACAAATGCGTCATCAAAAACAGCATCTTCGTAAATGCCATGAATGGTAACAGCAAAAGAGGCATCCTTTCCTGCCAGCTCCGCATTTTGATAATCCTCGGGAAATGTCACTTCGACGGACAAAGACTCTCCGGCTCCGTAACCAATAAGCTGCTGCTCAAA
>CAZBRY010000170.1:0-3903 GCA_964494285.1 uncultured Lachnospiraceae bacterium | reverse complement strand
ATTGGACCCGATCGTCAGGTCATAGCCGCTGCCTTCGCTGCTGCCGCCTTCAAATTCTTCTCCATCAATCGTTCCGACAAAATCAATATTTACTTTATCCTGATCCGCGATCAAATTCGCAGCCTCCGTGCTCAAGCTCGGATAGCTGTCAAGCTGCTTCTGGATATCGCTTTCTACAGATTCATCGGAATACTCAATCTCACTAAGCGGAACCGAAATTGTTTTATAATCAGCAAGCACAATATTTGAAGAAGCGTTCACACCCTTAATAAAACCTTCGTCAGTCAGCTGTGCGCTAAAATCATTGCCTGCAGTTACGCGGTTGACGGAAAAATAAACGGTCTGTGCAATTGCGGCAACAATGATACCCGCAATCAGTACGGCCAACACAATGCCTATCGTTTTCCAAATAAGCTTTTCCCGTTTGTCTTTAGCACGTTTCTTTTCCCTTTCCAGCCGTTTCTGCTTACTCGGGCTTAATTGTAAGTCATCCTTTTGTGTCTCCTTTTTCATAGCGACCTCTTCCTATTTCCTATCTATATTCATCAGCTTGATGGTTCACTGACGTCCTTACCATTGTAACGCAAAAAGTGAATTATGGAAATATCATTTTTGTGAAAAAAGCAAGAATTTTATTATTATTCACTTTCCGGCGTGTTCCCTGCGTATAAACTCACCAAGTCCGATAATCAAGAACAAGAACGGCGTGCACACAACCTGCTGGTAGCAAAACATATTGTGAAAAAAATAGGAGCAAATGCAGGCTGCGGCAATCAGCAGATAAAAGCTGTTTTTTTGTTCCTTAATAAATAGCACAAAGGCACAGATAAAAATACCGGCATAGGTGACAAATCCAAAAATACCGGTCGTCAAAAGCATATTTATCCACTCATTATGTGCATTTGCCAGTACGGAGTCACCCCATTTTGCACTGACAAACTCTGCATAATAATCATAAGTATAGGAAGCAAAGCAATCGGAACCGACACCAAACAGCTTTAGCTTCAATGGATATTCACGAAACATCGTCATACAATAGTTCCATGTAAAACCTCGTCCATTTCCCCAATTTTCATCAAATACAAAGTATCCGAAATCCCGAAAGGAAGAAAGGAAGGATGGAAGATATCCCGCCGTTGTAAGAACTATACATAGAAGGCCGACAGGGACGAGCGCGGCAATCAGATACAAACCGAATCGTCTGATGCGGGCTGCGGATTCTATTTGAAAGCGGCTGCTGATTTCCAAATGCACGATTAGGAAATAAAGGAGTGCAAGAGTAAAAACAGCAATCCATAAAAGCGGACTTTGAGAAAAGAAAACAGACAGCTTTTCGACACAAATCGCTCTATTTGGAAACAGCATTTGAAAAATACCGATCAGACGCATGGACAGGGTGCCGATCAAAAGCACCTCTAAAAAGCGTCTAAGGCTTACTGACGACTGAAAAGAAAATGCAAACAGGACAGATAAAAAAGCAGCCAATGAAAAGTAGGCGCTGTCGCTGTTTTGCGTGACGAGAGAAGCAAACCCAATCGCACAGTAAATTCCAAGTAAAAGGCGTTGCCAGTGTTTGTCACAATACCAGAACAAAAATAAACCGACGGGAAAAATGGTACATAAGTAGCTGGAATACCAGGTGGATTGCCCAATCGTAGACAAAAAGAGCGTATAATAATAAGAATCAATTCCCTCATAGAGTGAAAGAGGGTCGATCAAAAACCGATGAAGGATGCCAAGCAAGAATACAATTGCGGAAGCGCTGATAATAGCGACCAACAAATACATATTCCAATTTTTCAAAAAAAAGCGGGAAACGAGAAAATAAAGGGCGATAAACATAAGCTGGCTTTTTAATCCCATAAACCAGCCACTGTAGCCCGTCCAAGCCGGATTGGACGCATCCGCACCAAAAAACTGAAAGGTCTGGTAAGGACTTAAAAAAAACGTAACGAGGCATGCAAGCAAATAAAGCAGGACAAAACAATCTATGAGGGAAAGTCCCGCAAGTCGCCGGGAAAAGGGGATGCCGCTCCACACTTTGGCACGAAAATTTCTAATTAGATAAAAAAGAAATGCCGGAACCATCAGGATCAGAAGGAGCGTCGTCATTCCGGAAAACAGTTCGTATTTGAAATCACCGATATCATAGTATTTGTTTCTGTAGCAAAGCGGCAGCAAGACAAATAACAGGATGGTATAGGCAGAAATCAGGACGCGCACAAGAAATTCTGAGAGCTCCGGTCCGGTCAGTGCAGGCTTTATTTTTTTCTTTGATAAAGGCATCGTATACTCCTCAATTCGTTTTATTCAAAAGACTCTTCCATTATTATATGCGTATTAATTGGAAAAAACAAGGGAGGACAAAATTCCAAAATCCCGACCCAAAATCCAAGTGACGGGAAAGATTGAAAAAATGGTGAGTTAATGGTATATTGTAACAGGCAGGATTTTGCGGATGAGCAAAGGGAAAGCCATGGGAACGGAGAGAAAATAAAATGGACGCATATATCAGACTAAAGGATTTGGCCTCTCATTTGAGATTGGAAAAGGGTGATCGTGTATTTGTGACGTCCGATGTCAAACAGCTTTTATATAGCTGTCTGGAGCATGGGGACGACACGGATTTAAATTGCTTGATTGACGGCATGATTGATATAATCGGAGAGAACGGAACCCTTGTATTTCCTACTTTCAATTGGTCATTTTGTAAAGGAACGCCTTACGACTATGAAAAAACACCGTGCAAGACCGGTTCTTTGGGTCGGCTTGCCTTGAAAAGGGAGGATTTTAAACGGACAAAGCACCCGATTTATTCCTTCGCTGTCTGGGGAAAGGGACAGTACGAGCTGTGTGCGCTTGATAATAAAAGTTCATTTGGCAAGGATTCCCCGTTCACCTATTTGACGGAGCATCATTTTAAAAACCTGCTGATTGACAAAGACTGTCAGCACTCCTTCGTATATGCGCATTATGTGGAGGAGCAGGAGGGTCCCGTAGCATACCGCTATTTAAAGGATTTTAAAGCAGATTATACGGATGCAAACGGCGTGACAAGGGAAGCCGTTTATTCCATGAATGTCCGAGACCTCAATTTAGATGTGGAGATATTGATTTATCCGTATGAACCCGAATTTGAAAAGGCAGGTGTGCTGCAGCGTTTTTTAATAAATGAAATTGAATATAAAATGATCGATTTGGCAGGCACTTATCCGATGATTGCAGAGGATGTCCGTCATAACAGGAGCCGGAAGCTCTGCTCTTATATCGGACAGAATGATACGGCGCATTTGGAAGAGGGAAGGAGCATGTTTGCGCTAGCTAAGGAGCTATTTCCGGTTTGCCGGAGCATCACGGGCGACGGCGTGCGGGAAACGTTTCGCATTCTTCAAAAGTATTACCCGGATCTCTGCCTGACTGAGATTCCATCCGGTACACAGGCTTTTGATTGGACCGTTCCGCGGGAATGGAATATTTCCGAGGCCTATCTGGAGGATGAGAAAGGAAACCGGATCATCGATTTTCAGGAAAACAATCTGCATGCGGTCGGGTATTCGATACCGGTGGATACCGTGCTTTCGCTAGAGGAACTGATGCCGCATTTGTATACATTGAAGGAGCAGCCGGAGGTGATTCCGTATGTGACTTCTTATTATAAAGAGTGCTGGGGCTTTTGCATGACGCACAAGCAGAAGGAGTCGCTGAAACCGGGACGCTATCATGCCGTCATTCGCTCCTCACTTACCGACGGCAGCCTGACTTACGGAGAAATCTTAATTCCGGGAAGGACAACGCAGGAAGTCTTTTTATCTACGTATATTTGTCATCCGTCGATGGCAAACAATGAATGTTCAGGACCGGCTTTGCTGGTGCACCTTGCAAATTATATTAAGGGCATTCCGG
>CAZBRY010000169.1:0-4988 GCA_964494285.1 uncultured Lachnospiraceae bacterium | reverse complement strand
TTATAGATTTCTTTGGAATATTCGGCTCCCTCGCCGACGATGTAAGCGCCGTCAAAACCCTCGATATAAAAGCCGAAAGCAGAATTCAATACGGTGTAGGGCATCTCTATTTTAACGCGATCTCCTTCGCCCGTCAGCATGTTGAGCATAGCGGAGGCGCTGTCCTGGCGGATGCCCATGACATACAGCTCGACGGTAGAGCCGTACAGTGTGACTTCAAAGGGCATACCGATGATGTTTTCCGTCGTTCCGAACAGGCTTTTGGCGCCGCTTTCCGAGATAACGCAGCCCTTGTCGCCGTTTTCGACATTCTCACGGGAAAAATAAGTACCCTTGATGATCGGCTCGTTGGAGATATACAGCAAGCCTTCCGTGCCGGCATCAACGATCGCATCCAGATCCTTGCCCTTCGCGGCGGTAACCGTGCCGCCCCACATAGTGTAGCTGGGCGTGACCGCCTTTACATGCGGTACTTTTTCCAGGATCGCATCGAAATCGTCCTGCGTAAATTCCAGGAGATTTTCCTTTTGTTTTGTCGAATCCAAAGATACATAGAGCTGTCCGCCCGCAAAGCTGTTCAGCTCGTCATTGATGCCGGCCTTAATGCCGTTACCGATCGAAATGATCATGATAACGGAAGAAATGCCGATGATAATACCGAGCATCGTAAGCAGGGAACGCCCCTTGTTTGTTTTTATGTTGGCAACTGCCATTTTCAAATACTCTAAAAATTGTGTCATGTTTTGGCCCCAATCCTCCTGATGTTTGTTAGATGCGTTCCATGGTTAATCGAGAGCGGCACCGGCAGTGACGGAAGAGTCCGTTTCGTCTGTTTCCCCCGTATCCGCACCATCAGCCGGTTCGGAGGCATCTTCCTCCTGAGGCAGGATTGGAGTGGCATTCATGCCTTCCTCGATCGGAAGCGTATAATCGTTGACGAGCAGGTCGCCTTTCTCAAGCCCGGAGCTGATTTCGATAAATGTATCGGAGGTTACGCCCGTGGTCACGTTGCGCCTTGTGACGATGCCGTCCTTTATAATATAGCAGAACGAGCCGGAATTGTCGGTGTTGACCGTTTCGACAGGAACGAGCAGCACATGATCCGCTTTGTCCACATGGATGATGACCTTTGCTTCCACGCCGAGAAAAATAGTGTCGTCGGGAGCATCGATGCGCACCTGGGCGGTGATGACCGGCGTTCCTTGGGAGTTATTCTGCGCTTTCTTGTTGATTTTCGTAATGCTGCCTGCATATTCTTTTCCGGCAATCGTGATATCGGCAACCTGTCCGATCGCGATTTTGTCAAGATTATACTTTGTGACGGTCACATCGACATAGACGTCCTGTGTACTTTCTACGGTGAGCAGGGCGCCGCCCTTTGTGGCAAGAGCTCCGCTGACTGCGGTGACCTCTGTGATGATGCCGTCAAAATCCGAACGGACGCCTGTCTGAGCAAGTGCAAGCTCATCGGCAGCCTGTGAGGCGGAAAGCTGCATGATTTCAGTATCAGCCTTGAGCTTTTCTTTTTGGTTCGCATCGAGGATCGCCTTTTTAGCGACCTCCATCTTGGACTCATCCTTAGCCAGATAGCTCTGCATGTCTGAGAGCAGATTCTGCGCTTCTGCAAGCTGCTTGTTTTCGTCAGATGTATTGACAAGACTGGAGGTGGAGGACATCGCTCCGCTTAATTTTGCCTCCTCCGTGCTGAGATCGGTCAGACTGTTTTGCAAATCAACATAACGCTGGTGATTCGGATCGTTCGGATTCGTGATAGCATTTTGTGAAAGGCTGTTGACTTCCTTTTTAATAGAAGAGGCTTCCTCGCCTTTCGCGTTCAGTTTTTTCTGCAGACCGTCCCTGACGCACTGGGCGGACTGGGACACATCATAGGTTTTGTTTGCGATCGCATAGTTGAGATCGTTGATATATGCGCGCTGCGCCACGATCAAAAGCTTGTAAAGCTCTACATTTGCGGAGGCAATTTGATAGTCAGTCTTGTTCTCAGAGCTTTCCGAAAGGCTGTGATTGTAGTCCGCACTTGTAGAGGTGGCGGTCAGCGCTGCTTTCTGGGCGGCGATCTCTAAATCCGAGGTATCAAAGGTGACTAAAATATCCCCTGCTTTTACCGCGTCTCCCACTTTATAATCACATTCCCGGATCGTCGTGCTGACAGGTGCAAAATACGTTTTGGAAACGGAGCTTTTTACAAAACCGGACGTGCTGATCGTCTCTTCGACGGAACCGAGCACGGCTTCCGCAACCGAAACCGAAAGACCGTTGCTTGCAGCGGAAGCATTTCTGACGACGGTCGTAGCGATGATGACGACGACAACAAGGAGTGCGGCGATGATCGCAATTCTGCGCCCTTTCTTTTTGGAATTCTTCTTTGCCGGAACAAGGGAAACTTCCTCTAAATCAGGATCGTTGTCGGATGGTGCATTTGAATCGATGTCCTCTGATATCGATGGATTGCCCTCTGCTGAAAAAATTGCCGGTTCTGTTTCCGGTGTGTGCTTACGCTTCATTTGAATCCTCCTCATGATAGTAATCTGCTTCGATTTCACCATCTTTTATTTTCACAACACGCTTTGCCTGCCCGGCAATTTCATTGTCGTGGGTAATCAGGATGACGGTGTGTCCTTCTTTATGAAGTTCTTTCAAAATATGAATGATTTCTTTTGTGGAATGAGAATCCAGGTTGCCGGTCGGCTCGTCAGCTAAAATAATTGGCGGCGCCTGCGCAACTGCACGAGCGATCGCAACACGCTGCTGCTGGCCGCCCGACATTTCCGCCGGATGATGCGACATTCGCGTGCCGAGCCCGACCTTTTCCAGCGCGCTCACGGCAAGATGTTCTCGTTTGCTGCGGGAAACACCTCGGTACATCAGCGGCAGCTCGACATTTTCTAGCGCCGTTAATCCGGCTATTAGGTTAAAGCCCTGGAAGATAAAACCGATTTCCTGATTGCGGATATCGGACAGTTCGTTATCCGTCATGTTTGAGACGTCATGCCCATCGAGGTAGTATTTCCCGTGTGTCGGTACATCGAGGCATCCGAGCATATTCATTAATGTGGATTTTCCGCTTCCGGAGTGCCCGATGATTGCTACGAATTCGCCCCTGTGGATAATCAGATTGACGTGATTTAAGGCCCGGACTTCATTTTCGCCGGGGTTATAAATTTTGCACATATTCTTGATTGTGATTAATGCTTCCAATTGCCCCTCCTCATGGTGCATCTGTTTATTTTTGAAAACTGTATTAAATTAATAATACAGTAATACAATAATACAGATGATTGAAACTGTCAATATAAAAAATAATAAATGTTTTCAACAAAAAAGAAAAGTTACATCTGTCATATAAAATATGACAAAAGAATAACAGGTAAATGGTGGAAACCGGTATCCTTTTAAATTATAACGAGAAAAGTATAAAAAGTATTTCAATATCTATGAAAAAATATTTAATTTTTTATTAAGAAACACTAGATATAGTTAAAAAAATGACTTTTTATTGAACGGATACCCATCTTATGGTACACTTATTTACGTAATACAGAAGATGGAGAGAGAACGGATGAAAGGAAACTATGCCAATATTATTGTAAACATTTCACACGAAAATCTGGATAAGACCTTTCAGTACAAAATACCCGAGGCAATGCAGGGAATACTATGTGTTGGGGATTATGTCAGCATTCCGTTTGGCAGAGGCAACCGCCTTATTCATGGGTATGTATTGGAGATCACAGAAAAAGCGGAGTTTGCGCCGGAAAAGCAGAAGGAAATCGTCGGGATTGTAAATGACAGCAGCCTTGTCGAATCCAGACTGATCCAGCTCGCCTGGTGGATGAAGGAAAATTATGGATCAACGATGATTGCCGCTTTAAAGACCGTGCTTCCCATCAAAAAGAAAATGAAAGAAAAAGAAGAGCGGTCGGTTCGGCTTTTGATTTCTGATGCGGAGGCCGAAGAGCGTCTCGCTTTCTATGAAAAAAAGCACCAGACGGCACGGGCTCGGTTATTATCTGAGCTGATGCGGGAGAAAAATATTGATTACCGCCTTGTAACTAGGAAGCTAAATATTTCACCGGCGACATTAAAGCTAATGGGGGAGCAGGGCGTTCTTTCCATAGAAACGGCAAGGATTTACCGTAATGTGCTGCCGGGCGGAGTTAAAACAGAAAAGAAAGAATTGAATGCGTTTCAGAGGCCGGTGGCGAAGAAGATTATCGCCGATTACAAACAGGGCGAACGAAATACTTATTTAATTCGCGGCATCACCGGAAGCGGAAAGACTGAGATTTATATGGAGGTTATTGAGGAGGTCGTAAAGAGCGGCAGACAGGTGATTGTTCTGATTCCTGAAATTGCCTTGACCTATCAGACGGTTCTGCGTTTTTATAAGCGATTTGGAGATCGGGTATCTACGCTCCACTCGAAGCTTTCGGATGGAGAAAAGTATGACCAGTTTGAGCGTGCGAAGAATAGAGAAATTGATGTTATGATCGGCCCAAGATCCGCGCTGTTTACCCCGTTTCCGGAGCTTGGACTTATTATCATTGACGAGGAGCATGAAAGCTCATATAAAAGTGAGACGATGCCGAAATATCATGCAAGGGAGGTTGCCGGCGAGCTTGCAAGGTTGTATAGTGCATTTGTGGTTCTCGGTTCTGCGACCCCTTCACTGGAAGCCTATTACCGAGCAAAGCGAGGAGAATACAAACTATTTTCCCTTGATAGTCGGGCGCTGGATGCGAAGCTGCCGTCTGTCAATATTGTAGATTTACGAAAAGAATTAAAGGAAGGCAATCGTTCGATATTCAGCGGTCAGCTTAGGAAAAAAATAGAAGAGCGTCTCGCAAGGGAAGAGCAGGTCATGCTTTTTTTGAACAGGCGCGGTTATGCGGGATTTATTTCCTGTCGTTCATGCGGGCATGTGATGAAATGCCCGCACTGTGACGTGTCACTTTCAAGGCACGGAG
>CAZBRY010000168.1:0-5073 GCA_964494285.1 uncultured Lachnospiraceae bacterium | reverse complement strand
ATTCCCATGAAATTATGTGTAATAAAATGCCCGGGGCAGGTCGCTCTGATTATTTCGATCTGCTCCTTTGCAAAATCCACTACCAGATCCGAACAAAACCGCTTCCAGTCAAGAAGTAAGGACGGACTATGCTCCGTTGGTGTTTTCCTCGGAACCGGGATCTGCTGAAAGGAATCATAATTCTGACTCCAGAAGACAGTTCCCCACCTCTGGTTCAATACTCCGATACTCCGATACTTTGTCTCAAGCCATGTTTGAAAGGCCTTCCGGCAGCTGTCGCACATACACAACTCTTCATGACTGTTTCCGAGCTCATTATCAATCTGCCAGCCCACCACATCCGGATTATCCTTATAGTGAATGGCTATAGCGCTAACGATTCTCCTGATATATTTTCTATAGACAGAATTGCTTTGGCAATCATGATGCCTGCCGCCAAATCCTTTCTGGATACCGTTTTCATCCACAGGTAAAATTTGCGGATTGGCACTGATCAGCCATGCCGGTGGTGCCGCTGTCGGTGTTCCAAGCACAGTCTTAATCCCGTGTTCCCCCAAAATGGTTATTGCCTCATCCAGCCAAGAAAAACAAAATTCCCCGCTGACCGGTTCAAACTTATGCCAGGAAAACTCGCCCATTCTAACCAACTCAATCCCCATCTCCTGCATTTGTATCGCGTCTTTTTTCCACTGTTTTTCCGGCCAATGTTCCGGATAATAGTCTACACCAAATTTAAAATTCATTTTTTCCCTCTCTTTCTTTTTATTTAAAACAGAGCACAGTATGTATGGAATTACACGCTGTGCTCTGCTACTCTGCCGTAAGATCAAATCAATTACTTCAGTCCGTTCAAATACTCCGTATACTGTGTAACAAATTCTTCCTGAAGTTTCTGTAATCCGGCCGTCTCACATTTACTATTCAGTTTATTCAACGTATCCTGAACATCATCGGCTAAGCCCAACTCCAAAAGAGGTACATACTGAGAGCAAACTTCATTTATGGCTGCCAGTTCACTCTTTACATTTGTATCGTCAAATATAAATCCACTGGTAACTTCCGTGATGGCATCCCCGATCAATTGCTGGCGAATCTCACTCTGGGTCGTCCCTGCTTCTCCTTGAATTCTCTCAAGTCCATCATTCTTTAATCCCCATGAAACGGGCGCATTTCCTACCGAATAGTTCGCCTGCCCATCACCTAATGTATAGGTTGTTTCACTGGTTGCATGATAGGTTGAGCCTTCAATTCCATATCGACAAATATCATAAACCTCTTTATCAAATTTCAATGTATCCAAAGCAATCATGGCTCTTTCCTGATTTTCGGATATGGCGGGAATTGCAAACCCATCTCCTGTATATACACCTTTTACGTGAACGACTCCCGGCGTAATGTTTACAAGCTCCGCTTTCCATTCAGGATGCTCGGAATCTACCACATTCTTTGCCGACTCACAAGTATCAAGATTCCAGAATAAGCCTGCGCTTGTCCCATTTTGGAATGCATCTAAAGGAGATGTCGTATTGGAAACTGCATTCTTTGACCAAAATCCCGCATCTGCCCATTCCTTCATTAAATTAGCAAATTCCAAGTATTCCTCGGTTCCATACTGCCATACAACATCTTCCGGTGTAGCATCCGTGCCATTCCAGAAATATCCGAAATATTTGCCGCCGCCCGCACTCATGGGGACTAAATTGGTACGGCTCTGGAACAGATTCATACTCATTTCTACACCGTCGCTGGCAGCCGCATAAGGATAAATGCCTTCTTCATTTGCAACTACAGCTGTAAAATATTCCTGCAGCCTTTCTACACTGTCAATTTCTCCGATTCCATACTTTTCGCGCAGGTCTCCACGGATTAAAACCGGCATAGCATTATTTACATAAGGACTGTTCTTCGGAATCATATAGCATTTTCCATCAATCTTAGCCTGCTCAAAAGCCATGCTGTCCTGTCCTTCATAGGTCTGAGGCATATATTGGCTCAGCAGCTCATCCGTGATTTCCATAAACGCGCCTTTTGTTGCTTCTTCGTTATAAAATGCCCAAGTTGACGTGTAAATAATGTCTATGTTCTCTCCACCTGCCAAAAGTAAGGAATATTTCTGGGAATAATCACTCAAGGCAATATAATTGATCTCCAGTGTCGTATTAATTTTCTCCTGCAGCTTACTATTAATCAGAGCCTCTACCTCATCTGCTGCCACCGGTTCATCACCAATCACGTACATGACTAGTTCTTTTGCTTCAGAAATATCATTTCCATAATAGTCAAGTCCGCCTTCCTGCGTTTCCCCGTCCAAAACCTCCTCGCCTCTTGCGGTTTCTCCGCCGCCGGCTTCCTCCTGCGTTGTCTTTTGCTCCGGACTTGCCTGTGTTCCACAGCCTCCGAGCAGAAAACCAGCTGTCATTGCCGCACCCAGCATCAGTGCTAATACCCTCTTTCTCATATAATAACCTCCTATAATATAATTTTTAACAGGGCAGATTTTATCCTTTTACTGCTCCTAATGTTAAACCTCTTACAAAGTACTTTTGTACAAATGGATAAAGCAATATAATCGGTCCGGTTGCCACGATTGTCAACGCCATCTTCGTAGATTCGATCGGCATGGAGCTGACAGATACCGTTGTTTGGCTGGCAATTTCCCGGAGTGCCTTAATGCTTCCCATCAGCTGGTACAAAAGGTACTGTAAATTAAACAGCTCCTTTTCGTCGATAAAAAGCATGCACATATACCAGTCGTTCCAATAGGTCAGTGCCGTAAACAATCCAATTGTTGCAATAACCGGTTTCGAAAGCGGAAGAATTAATTTAACAAAAATTTTGAAATCCCCCGCTCCGTCTATCTTGGCTGATTCAGTGATTTCACCTGGAACACCTCCCATAAAGCCTTTTACCAAGATAATGTTCCAAACTGATACCAGTGTCGGAATAATAAGCGCAAAAATTGAATTTTTCAGGTGAAGTGTTTTTACACACAAGATGTACCAGGGTACTAATCCTCCCGAAAATAATGTCGTAAAGAAAAAGTAAAATGAGAAGAAATTTCTCCACTTGAAGTCCTTACGCTGTAATACATAGCCTGTCATGGCGTTAATAAACACACTGACGGCTGTTCCCGCAACGGTTACAAAAATGGTAACTCCATATGCCCTCAGAATTTTTATTGGATTGGCAAATATAAGTTCGTATGCCCCTATAGAAAATTCCTGCGGCCAAAGTACGTATCCGTTTCTGATAATATAGCTCTCACTTGTAAATGACGAAGCAATAATCAATACAAAGGGAATCAAACATAAAATAGCAAATAAAACAAGTAGCGGGTATCCGAGAATACCAAAGCATATCGTGTCAGCGTGAAGGCTCTTTCCTTTTACGGAACTTGTTTTCATAATTTTGTACCTCCCTAAAATAGTGCATAATCGCTTTGCACCCGCTTCACAATCCCATTTACCAGCATGATCGTAGCAAAGCATAAAACGGATTGATAAAATCCCGCGGCAGCCGCCATTCCAATGTCTGATGTTTCAAGCAAGGAACGAAATACAAAAGTATCAATCACATCTGTTGCTTCATAAAGCGCGCCATTTTTACCAATCAGTTGATAAAACAAATCTAAATTTCCCCTAAATATCTTGCTTACATCCAGCAATACCATAGTAATGATCGTAGGAACTATGACTGGAAATGTAATATGACGCACTCTTTGGAAAATATTAGCTCCGTCAATTTTTGCTGCCTCATGAAGCTGCATATCTACTCCTGTTACCGCTGCTAAATATACAACCATACTGTATCCAACACCCTTCCATGCATTGAACAACACAATCAATATCCTCCATGCAGGTCCGTTGGCATATACATTGATCGGTTCCATATCGAATGCAGTCAGAATTCCGTTTACCACACCGTTTTCATAATTTAATAAATTATAAGCAATGGTTCCGACAATAACCCAGGATACAAAGTACGGAAGGAAAATGGCAGACTGTGTTATTTTTTTGAATTTTCTATTATTTGCCTCGCTGAGAATTATTGCAAACAGTACTGCCAACACCGTGTTAACCGCTATAAATGACAGATTATATAAAAAGGTGTTTGCTGTTACGCTAAAGGCCTTGCCTGACAGAAAGAAAAACTTAAAGTTATCAAAAACTCCCTCCGTCCACGGACTGCTTAAAATACCATCCCTGTAATTAAAAGTCTTAAATGCAAGGATCATCCCGCCCATCGGCAGATAAGCAAAAATAAAAATGATGACAACTGCCGGCAAAAGCATCAGTAGTAAGGTGCGATTCTTTTTTACATCCTTCCAAAAATCCTTACTCCATTTTTGAATGACATATTTACCGGAATTTTCCATTCAGTTTCCTCCGATTCTTTTTTGTGATTCGTTTGACATCTCTTATCCTAGCATCTTCTGCAAACATTGAAAATCAGACTTTTTTTTAATAAGTAGCACAATCCTTTTCAACTGCTTTTGTCCCGTTGCACTGCAAATTTCAATATGCTATAGTTACTGCATAATTAGCAATGCAGCTGTACAGCTGTATCAATTTGGAGGTGACACGTGTGAAACTGCTTCTTGTAGACGATGAATCATACACCCGCGACGGCATATTATCTATCATACCCTGGGCAGATCTTGGAATTACTAAAGTGGAATCTGCCGAGGATGGCAGGGAAGGTCTGGAAAAGGCTCTTTCCTTTCTTCCCGACATCATTCTTACCGATGTCAAAATGCCTTGTATGGACGGTGTAACAATGGCCTTTCACATTCGGGAGCAGTTACCGGACAGTATCATTATTTTTATGAGCGGTTACGCGGATAAGGAATACTTAAAGTCTGCCATCCGCCTGTCCGCCATTAACTATATAGAAAAACCATTTCAGCCTGCCGAGCTGATTGCCACACTAAAAATAGCAGTAGAAAAATGTCTTTCGCTAACCTCCTTTAAGCAGGAATCCGATGCATTGGCTCACAAGCTTTCTCTCAGCCTGCCTGCCATTAAAAACAAAATTGCCCTGTCGCTTTTGCAGCCTGTCAGAGCACAGCAAAGA
>CAZBRY010000167.1:0-5101 GCA_964494285.1 uncultured Lachnospiraceae bacterium | reverse complement strand
TATTCCTCCGTCAGCCCCTTTGCCATCAGAGAATCGCAGTATTCCGACGTTCTGCGGCACTGCCACACGATCGCATGATAGACCGGCTCGCCCGTTTTTTTATCCCATACGACAGCCGTTTCCCGTTGGTTCGTGATGCCGATTGCCGCGATATCCGCGGCCTGTACGCCGATTTTGGACATTGCCTCCACACAGACCCCAAGCTGCGTGGACCAAATCTCGTTCGCATCGTGCTCCACCCAGCCCGGCTGCGGAAAATACTGCCTGAATTCCTTCTGCGCCTGCGAGCAGATTTCTCCCTTCTCATTAAACAAAATACACCGATTGCTCGTCGTCCCCGCATCGAGCGCCATCACATATTTCTGCATCCGCCTAACCTCCTCCAACATAGGAAACCGCTTCCTTTTACCTGATTGTATTATACTGGATAATGGGGGAATCGGCAAGGATAATGGCCTATTAAACAAACTGCATCTCAAACAACTGCCGGTACCTGCCGTTTTGAGCGAGCAGGGAGGTGTGGGTGCCCTCCTCCGCAAGGCGGCCTTTTTCTAGCACGATGATGCGGTCGCAGTGTTCAATCGTTGAAATGCGGTGGGCGATGATCACGCCCGTCCTGCCCTCCAGCAGATGGTCAAGCGCTGCCTGTACCTCCTGCTCCGATTTCGAATCTAATGCCGAGGTCGCTTCGTCTAACAGGATGACCGGCGCATTTTTCAGGAACGCCCTTGCGATCGCGATCCGCTGCTTCTGTCCGCCCGACAGCTTGCAGCCGCGCTCACCGACCTCCGTATGCACGCCCTCCTTCAGCGTTGCGATGAAATCGCTCAAAAAGGCGTCGTCCAGCGCTTTTTTGATTTCCGCTTCCGTCGCCTCCGGTCTGCCGAGGCGCACATTTTCATAAATCGTCGTATTGAATAAATAGCAGTCCTGCGGCACATAGGAAAAGAATGAGCGCAGCGTATGAACGCTGTACTGTTCGCTGCTATGCCCAAAAACACTGATAGTCCCGTCCTTTTTTGCCGCAAACTCCAAAAGAAGCTTATACAGCGTCGTCTTTCCGCCGCCGCTTCCGCCTACGACCGCGAGCTTTTCGCCCTGCCTGATTTTCAGATCAAAATCATCAAACAGTGTTTTCCCATCCTCATATTCGAATTTCAGACGGCTGATTTCGATCGCATGCTCCGTACCGAAATCCGCTTTTACCATATCTATCCGCTCCTGTTCCTCTGCCGCATCGAAAAAGCCAAACAGTCTCCTGGCGCCGACGATATACTTCTGCAGGCCAGCATACTTCTGGCTCAGCTCGCTGATGAGCATGCCGATCTGCATCTGCATCGTCGCGATAAATACGACGGTCGGTATTTCTACGATTCCCTGAAAGGCCAGAAACAATCCGATCGCGGTCACTCCCGCAAACGAGAGAAAGCCCTGCAGATCCGTAAACAAAAACAACACCGATTTTCGCCTGATCAGCGAGACATTGCAGCGGTAAATCTCCTCTGTCTTTTCTTCATATTCTTTTTTTAACAGCCGGTCCAGACCGTACATCCTCGACACCATGGCTCCTGAAAGGGAATTGATGATCCCCTGCGACGCTTCCCCCGTCGCTTCCTTCACCTGATGCTCCTTTTTTTGAAGCGGTTTTACATAAAAATTGATCAGCAGCAATCCAAACCCGCTGAATAAAATCGAAATAATTCCTAATATCGGATTGGAAACGATAACGATCACACCGATTGCCAGAATCGTAAAAATAATCGAAAACGGATTTGCCTGCCCGACTCCCGGATAGGCTACCAGTTGGATCGCCGCGTCAAAATCCGTCGTCAGACTGTTCACAAGGTCGCCCGAATAAGTCTGCTCCACATAGGAAATCGGCAAATTCTGTGCCTTCACGAACATATCTTTTTTAATAACGCCCGATATCTTAGCATAAGTCGTGTAAATCATCCCAAACGAGATCGGAAATACGATAAATCCGATCAGCTCCAGCATGGCTACACGCAGAAGCGTGGCGATCAGAATATTTCTGTTCCCGTCTATACACACCTCTACAAACGCCTTCAGCATATAGCTGTCCATAAAGGTGAAAAACAGCGGTGCAAGACAGCCTACGAGAAAGCCCGCATAAAACCGGAAGCGATATTGTCTGCAATAGTTCCACATGCGAAACAGAATCGACGCTGATTTGCGGAACGAATAGCGTTCCTGATTTTTTTCATTCTGCATCGTTATGTTCCTCCCTCACCTGATTTTCATAAAGCGCACGGTAAACGCCGTTTTTTTTCATCAGCTCTTCGTGCGTACCTTGCTCCGCGATGATTCCCTCGTCAATGCAGATGATCCGGTCCACATTATGGATCGCTGAAAGCCGGTGGGCGATCATGATCGTCGTCTTGCCTGACTGCAGGCGCTTTAAGGCTTCCTGTACCTGATATTCGGATTCGGTATCGAGCGCGGAGGTCGGCTCATCGAGCAGGATCAGAGATGCATCCTTTAAAAGCGCCCGCGCGATGCAGACACGCTGGCGCTGTCCGCCGGACAGCATAACGCCGCGTTCGCCGATTTCGGCGTCCGCATCCAGTTCTCCCAGCCCTACGGCCTCCAGCACAATGTCCGCTTCCTCCTTTGCGGCTCCTTCCCTTCCCAACAGCACATTGCTGCGGATTGTGCCCGGAAACAGAAATGCGTCCTGCCCTACATAAGCGATCTGTTTTCTGAGCGCTTCGGTATTCCAAGCTTCCCGTTCATGCCCGTAAACAACGATTTTTCCAGAGGTCTGGTCATAGAAACCGGCAAGCAGCTTCATAATCGTGGACTTGCCGGAACCGGAGGTGCCGACAAGCGCCACCTGTTCGCCCTGTTCCACCTGAAAATCGATGCCGTGCAGGATTTCCAGCTCTTCGCCGTATCCAAACGCCACCCGCTCAAACCGCACAGGCACACCCGTTCCTTTTTCGGTCACGATTCCGCCCTTCGGCTCCTGCTCCACTTCCCAAATTTCAAAAATGCGGTTCGCAATTCCGACCGTATTGTAAATGTCACGCACCTGCCAGGAAAGTCCGCTGATCGCGCCGAACGCCCCATTTGCGATCATGATATAGGACAGCAGCCCGCCGAGCGTCATCTGTCCATCCATCACAAAATAAGAACCAAGGCCTGCAATGCAGAGCATCGGAGCAAAATTCATCAGCATTTGCAACGGAAACAAAATGAATTCCATCACAAAGGATTTCTCATTTGCCTTGACGGATTCGTCCACCTGAGCCTCATATTTTTTTTCAATTTCCCGTTCGGCGCCAAATGCTCTGGATACGGAAAGTCCGCCAATAAAGTCCATAAAAACAGCTCCGACACGCCCCTCTGCCTCCGAACGTTTCTGTTCGAGCGATGCGATCGGCTTGCCCGAGATAAATTGCAGGTATCCGATCACCGGTATGATGCAGAAGCTGATCAGCGACAGCTTCCAGTTGAGAATAAAGCAGACGGCGGAGCTGACAATAAAGTTTACGAAATCCGAAATTTCCCACGTCAAAAACGTATTGACCGCTTCCACCATCGCGTTTAAGTCCCCGTTGACACGGGAAATGATGTCTCCCAGCTTTTTGTTGTCCAGCCAGAGCATTCCGGCCCCGCTGATATGCGAATAAGTATAGCTGCGCATCCGCCGGATGCACGTCTCGCTCAAATTGCTGACCCGGTAATTCACCTGATAACCCGCAAACAGCTTCAATAGCTGCAGCCCGCAAAGCACCGACACAAACCGGAAAAAAATATCCATCTGTCCGGCGCCGACGCAGTCTAACAGTTCTCCCGTACACAGCGAAATACCCGCCTGCAGCGCCATGGAAACGCATAAAAACAACACGGCCATAATAAATCCCGGTACCGATGCGCGGTTAATCTGTAAAAACCGCTTTAATACCGCCGCATATCCCTTTTGTTCCTTCTTCCTCATCTGCCACCCCTATATGTCCTAAATTATACCAAATAGATAACGCTATTTTCATACAGTATCATTTTTATGGGGGCAACACAAGTTACATGTGTCATAATCTGGTTTCATTAGGAAACCAAAACTTCACTACCGCAACGTAACAAGGTCTTTCCTATGAAAAACAAAAATCACAACCTTTTTGCTTAGGTTGTGATTTTTGTTTTTTATACTTTGCCGACAGAATCGAACAGCTCCATTTTTTTCATAACAGCTCGTTTGATTGCTTCCACGGTATCGGGGATCAAATCGGTCAGCCCTTTTCCTTTTTGATAAGACTGATAAGCCGCATCCGCGCCCGCCTGATTGATATCGGTAAAAATGTTGACTTTTGCAATTCCATATTGGATTGCGCTTTTAAAATCAGAATCGGAAAGGCCGGAGCCTCCGTGCAGGACAAGTGGTGTGTCTATCATTTCTGCGATTTTGCAAATCCGTTCAAAATCGAGCTTCGACGGCAGCTTATAAGCGCCGTGCGCCGTTCCCACGGCGATCGCCAAAGCATCCACGCCTGTCTTTTCCGCAAATTCCTTTGCCTGGGCAGGCTCCGTATAAAATTGGGAAGCGTCCTCCAAATGATCACTGCCCTCCGCAGAGCCCTCGTTGTCTCCGACATGTCCAAGCTCCGCCTCGATCGTCGCTCCGTATTTGTGAGCAAGCGCAGCCATCTCGGCCGTCCGCATAAGATTTGTCTCATAATCCGCTGTGGAGCAGTCATACATAATCGAACTGAAACCAAGCTCCAAAGCCGTCCTGCAGGTCGCCGCCTGCAAGCCATGATCCAGGTGCACCACGACCGGAACTGACGCTTTTTTTGCCATCGGCAGCAGCAGATAGGACAGCTCCTCCAAAGAACCGTAGGGCAGCAATATTTCCGCGGTGCCGATGATGACGGGCGAGCGCAGCTCCTCTGCGGCCGCAATGACGGCTCTTGCCATTTCCAGATTTACCGTATTAAAAAGCCCGACTGCATAATGTCCTCTTTTCGCAGGTAGCAGCACCTCATTCAAATTCGCCAGCATTTAATTTTCCTTCTTTCCCACGCTTGATTTTTCCCAGCCGTTTCGTATTTTTTCTTTCAGCTCGTCCAAAGGCTTTAAGCCG
>CAZBRY010000166.1:3297-5105 GCA_964494285.1 uncultured Lachnospiraceae bacterium | reverse complement strand
CTGCCTTCAGCACTTATTATATCAATCTGTCTATATTTCTTGCTTTTGCGGCAATTTATCCGAATATGCAGGTGCTTTTATATTTTATCATTCCGATTAAGATTAAGTGGCTCGCCTATGTGGATGCGGCAATTTTGGCAGCCAGCTTTTTTATGGGAAATTCAGCGACCAGAGTTGTCATTATCAGTTCACTCCTAAATTTCATTTTATTCTTTTTGGGAACGAGAAATTACCATCGTTCGTCACCTCGGGAAATACACAGGCGTCATGTCTATAAAGAACAGGTAAACAATGCATCGGGTATTACAAAACACAAATGTGCTGTATGCGGCAGGACGGAGCTTGACGGAGATCATCTGGAGTTTAGGTTCTGCTCTAAATGCAATGGTAACTACGAATATTGCCAGGATCATTTATTTACTCATGAACACATTCATTAAAAGAGAGGACGGGGAATTGCATTGTGAAGGATGAACAGGTATTTAAAAAATTAATGATACAGGCTCGTGCATTTTCAAAAAAACAAGGAGACTGTGTTTCTAGAGAAAAAGTGAAAGAACTTTTCGGGGAAATGCAGCTGACCCAGGAACAGCTTCTGCTTGTTTGCAAGTACCTTGCGGAAGAGGGCGTGACCATTTTTGAGGATGAGGCGGCTAATCAGGTGCATGCGCGGGAAACCTCGGCGGGAAAGAGCACACCCGCAAAGAAAAGAAACAGAACTCCTTTTGACCGATATCTGGAAGACCTTGAGGAACTGGAAGAGGTCAGCGAGGAGGAGCGTCTTTTGCGCCTAGGAAAAGTATTGCTTAAAAAGGACCTGGCCCAGGACGTTCTCCCACCGCTTTTTCTACGTGAGATTGCAGATGTTGCAAGGCTGTATGAGGGACAGGGTGTCGATATAGAGGACTTGGTTGGAGAAGGAAATATTTCGCTATTGATAGGTACTAAAATGCTGGACTGTTGTGAGACGGCTCAGGAGGCGGAAGAATTTTTGATAAAAATGGTCATGGATGGGATGGAAACGCTGATCATGGAAAAATCCTCCGATGAGAAGCTGGATTTACGGATTTTAGAGAAAGTTAACGAATTAAATGAAAAGGCAAAGGAGCTTGCTGAGACGTTGGAGCGGGAAGTGACAATAGAGGAGCTTGCCGCAGAGTTGGATACGGATATTGAAGAACTCAAAGAGACACTGAGGCTTGCCGGAGATGCTATTGTATACATTGCACATGAACATATCCATGCTAATGAGGCAAAAGCCGGACAGGAAACATGAAAAATATTAAGAATCAGAAGGGATTAAAATTGAAAAAGGCAGCACTGGTACTAGAAGGAGGGGCAAATCTTGGTGTATTCACATCGGGAGCTGTTGATTATTTAATGAAGCAGGATTGTTATTTTCCGTATGTGGTTGGTGTTTCCTGCGGAGCATGCAATTCGATGAACTATTTGTCCAGACAGCCGGGACGGATGAGAGACTGTATGATCATAAAAGAAAAGGCATATCGAACCGTCACGCTGAAGGGTATCATTAAGAACAAAAGCTTATTTGATATGGATATGCTGTTTGATAAGTTTCCAAACGAGCATTTCCCGTTTGACTATGACACGTATTTTGCAAGCAATATGAGAAGCGAGTATGTTGTAACAAATTGTCTGACAGGAAAGGCGGAATATTTGAGTGAGTTGCAGGACAGAAAGGGGCTGATGGATATTTGCAGGGCTTCGAGCAGCCTGCCTCTTGCCGCGCCGGTCGTGTGGATTGACTCCATCCCCTATATGGATGGCGGTATGGCGGATTCCATCCC
>CAZBRY010000166.1:2806-3287 GCA_964494285.1 uncultured Lachnospiraceae bacterium | reverse complement strand
CCCGATTGTGCATTCTTTGCGTTTGGGGTATAAAAAGAATGTGATTATCCTGACGAAGGAAAAGGGCTACCGTAAAAAGCATATTGCCAGACAGGAAGCGCTTGTAAGCGTTAAATATAAAAGGTATCCTCTGTTTGTCAGAACGGTGCGCAGAAGACCGGAGGTATATAACCACACAATGGAATTTGTGGAGGATTTAGAGCGGCGCGGGCATGTGTTTGTGATCAGACCAAGCGGAATGCATATTTCCCATGCCGAATACAATAGAAATAAATTGCAGGCGTTTTATGAGCTTGGATATGACACAATGGAAGAGCAGTTTGATCACATGATGGAATATTTGAATAAATGATGGAGGAAAAGAGGACATGAGACCGGAGGAATTGAAGGAATATGAGGTAATAGAGCGCAGACGAGTAGAGGATTTGAATTCTGACGGCTGGCTTTTTTTGCATAAAAAATCGGGAGCGAGGGTGCTTCT
>CAZBRY010000166.1:0-2796 GCA_964494285.1 uncultured Lachnospiraceae bacterium | reverse complement strand
CCAATGATGATGAAAATAAAGTGTTTTCGATCGGCTTCCGGACGCCGCCTTATGACAGCACGGGGCTTCCCCACATTCTGGAGCATTCCGTATTGTGCGGTTCCCGCAAATTTCCCGCGAAGGATCCATTTGTAGAGCTTGTGAAGGGGTCCTTAAATACATTTTTAAACGCGATGACTTATCCGGACAAAACTGTTTATCCGGTGGCAAGCTGTAATGATAAGGATTTCCAGAACCTGATGGATGTTTATCTTGATGCGGTATTTTACCCGAATATCTATACGCGCGAGCAGATTTTCAAGCAGGAAGGCTGGCATTACGAACTGGAGGATCCAGACGAAGAAATCACGATTAACGGTGTTGTATACAACGAGATGAAGGGCGCATTTTCTTCTCCCGACGATATGCTTGACAGGGAAGTGTTTAATACGCTGTTCCCCGATACTGCCTATTCCTTTGAATCCGGTGGCGATCCAGAAGTCATTCCGACGCTAACCTACGAGAATTTCCTTGCGTTTCATAAAAAATATTATCATCCGTCCAACAGCTATATTTATCTTTATGGAGATATGGATATGGCTGAAAAGCTTACGTTCTTGGATCGGGAATATTTATCGCATTTTGATAGGGCGCATATTTCTTCGGAGATTACGTTTCAAAAGCCGTTCACGGAACCCATCAAAAAGAGAAAACAGTATTCTATCACAAACGAGGAATCGGAAACGGATAATACCTACTTATCTTATAATGCTGTAATTGATACGAGCCTGAATCAAGAGCTGTATGTGGCATTTCAAATTATAGAATATGCCTTGCTCCTTGCACCGGGAGCCATTTTAAAGCAGACTCTTTTAGACCGGGGCATTGGAAAGGATATCCTAAGCACATATGAAAACGGTGTATACCAGCCTTATTTTTCCGTTATTGCTAAAAATGCAAACGCGGATCAATTAGATGCGTTCCTTGCCACGATCAAGGAAGTGCTTTATAATGTATGTAAGGATGGTTTTGATAAAAAGGCGCTGCGTGCAGGAATCAATTATTACGAGTTCAAATATCGGGAGGCGGATTTTGGCGCTTATCCGAAGGGACTGATGTATGGTCTGCAGGCATTTGATAGTTGGCTTTACGATGAAAAAGAGCCGTTTATGCATATTGAGGCAAACGAGACATTTGCGTATTTAAAAGAGCGGGTGGATGACGGTTATTTTGAAAGGCTGATCGACCGGTATTTATTGAACAATCCGCATGCTTCTATTGTTGTTGTAGAACCGGAGCGCGGGCTGACTGCGAAGCTCGATAAAGAGCTTGCTGATCGGATGCGGGAGATGAAGGCTTCCTTGACAAAAGCGGAAATTGAAAAGCTGATTGAAGACACAAGAGCACTGACCGCATATCAGGAGGAACCGAGTACGAAGGAGGAGATGCTCTCCATTCCGCTGCTTCAGATTTCTGATATTAAAAAAGAAGCGCAGCCGTATTTATATACGGTTCATCAGCTTCAAAATACGACGTTGCTGACACATGACCTGTTTACAAATGGCATCGGCTATCTGAATCTTGTGTTTGACACGAAGAAGTTACCGCTTTCCCTGATTCCCTATATCGGGATCCTGAAAAACGTGCTGGGTTTTGTCAGTACGAAAAATTATTCGTATGCGGATCTGTTTAATGAGATCAATCAGAATTCCGGCGGCATCACGATGGGCGCAGCAACCTATATAGAGGAACGGGATCCGAAGCGCTACCGGACAATGTTTGAAATCAGGGCAAAGGTGCTGTATGAGAAGCTTCCGTTTGCTTTTAAGATGATCAAAGAAATTTTAGTTACATCCGATTTTTCAGATGAAAAGCGGCTGAAAGAGATTTTGTCGATGTTAAAATCGCGTCTGCAGACGAGCATGACCAGCTCCGGTCATTCTACAGCGGCGTTGCGCGCGATGTCCTATTGCTCCGAAACGGCGGCAGTAGCAGAGCAGGTTGGCGGCTTGTCATTTTATCGTTTGGTAGAACGTTTGGAAGCACATTTTGATGAGGAAAAAGAAGCTCTGATTAGCAATCTGACGGCTTGCATGCACGCGATTTTCAGAGAAGAAAACCTGCTCGTTGACTATACAGCTGAGCCCGAGGAATATGCGCTGTTAGAAAATGAAACAAAGGAGCTTTTGCCGTTGCTGTACCGGATGCCAGCTGCAGAACGGACAGACAAGCTTGTGCCACTTAAGAAAAACGAAGGCTTTAAAACTGCTTCCAAGGTGCAGTATGTGGCTGTCGCCGGAAACTATATGAAGAAGGGGCTTTCCTATACCGGTTCCTTGAAAGTATTGAGGGTCATTTTGGGTTACGATTATTTATGGAATCAAGTACGTGTTAAGGGAGGAGCCTATGGTTGTATGAATTCCTTCTCACGGGCGGGCGATGCCTATTTTGTGTCTTACCGGGATCCAAATCTTGAAAAAACGCTGGAAACCTACAAGGGTGCCGTCAATTATCTGAAGCAGTTTGATGCGGATGAGAGAGATATGACGAAATACATTATCGGTACGATCAGTGATATGGACATTCCACTGACGCCGGCCGCAAAAGGAATGAGAGGACTTTCCGCTTACCTGTCGAACGACACAGTGGAATTGCTGCAAAAGGAGCGAGATGAGGTATTAGGGACGACGAGCTTAAAGATAGCGGAGCTTTCCCAATATGTGGAGGAGATTCTTTCCCAGAACCAGATCTGTGTACTGGGAAATGAAGAAAAAATAGAAGCACAGAAGGCGTTGTTTGATACTGTGGAAAATCTGT
>CAZBRY010000165.1:4882-5111 GCA_964494285.1 uncultured Lachnospiraceae bacterium | reverse complement strand
CTGCTGATGCGCGATCATCCGGAGATTCCGGTAATCGGAGGCTTCCTGCTTTCGATGCTGTTCGGAACGCTGCTCGGTCTCATCATAGGACTTGTCATTGCCAAAGGAAAGGTGCTGCCGATTGTGGCGACGCTTGGCTTCATGAATATTTACCGGGGGCTGACCTATCTGATCGCAAACAGCCAGTGGGTTGCCGCCTATCAGATACCGGAGAGCTTCAAGAACTTTG
>CAZBRY010000165.1:3142-4872 GCA_964494285.1 uncultured Lachnospiraceae bacterium | reverse complement strand
AAAGCAAATATTTATCCGGCGGCCTCATTAACAATATGATCGTCGTGACGATCATCGTCTATGTGATTTTCTTTATTGTCATGAAATGGACGACGCTTGGACGCAAGGTGTACGCGGTCGGCTCCAACCCTGAAGCCGCGGAGCTGTCCGGCATTAAGATTGACAATGTGCGCCTCGGCGTTTACACGCTGATGGGCCTTTTATCGGGACTTGGCGGCGCGCTTTGGGTTTCCCTGTATGCTTCGGCACAGGGCGATATGGCTACCGGCCTGGAGATGGATGTCATCGCGGCCTGCGTTGTCGGCGGCGTCAGCATGAACGGCGGGCGCGGAAGCGTCGTCGGAGTGTTCTTAGGAGCGCTGACGATGTCGATCATCGGGAAGGCATTGCCGTTAATCGGAGTGTCACAGTTCTGGCAGAACGGAATCAAGGGATTGATCATCCTGATCGCCGTCATACTGAATGTGATCGCCCAGAGAACGATGGATAAAAACAATTTAAAGGGGAGGGAAATGTAATGGCAACAAAATCAGGAAGAACGATCATTGCGGAAAAACCCAGAACCCTTAAATCCGTATTCCTAAGATGGGAATGGCTGCTGGTAGTGATCTTCATAGCGATCAACATCATGAATACGCTCATTTCACCATACTATATGAGTGCGTCCGGTCTGCTGAACGCGACCTCCTCATTTTTGGAGAAATCCTTCGTGGCGCTTTTGATGGCATATGTGCTGATTCTTGGCGACATCGATATTTCGGTAGGCTCCATCGCCTGCTTGTCGGCGGTGCTCATGGCGGTCGGCTACAATGCCGGAATTCCGATGGGAGTCTGTTTAGTGCTCGGTCTGCTTGTCGGAACGGTCTGCGGCCTGATCAACGGTCTCATTTTAACAAAATTCACAGAGCTGGCGCCGATGATCGTCACACTCGGCACACAGATTTTATACCGGGGTATTGCGGAAGCGATTCTGGGTGACGAGGCTGCCGGCGGATTGACCAGCGTAAAATGGTTTTCAAACCTGTATTGGGGAAAAATAGGCAATGTCCCAATCATGCTGCTGTTCTTTATCGCATTTGCCTGTCTGTTCGGCTTTATTCTGCATAAGACCGTTTTTGGAAAATGGCTTTATGCGATCGGCAGCAACAAGCTGGCCGCACAGTATGCCGGAATTCCGGTACAGAAGGTTCGCCTGACCGTGTTTACGCTCGTAGGTACATTTTCGGCGGTGACAGCGATTTTCCTCGCAGCCAGAATGGGCAGTACGCGTTCCGATATCGCGGCGAACTATGAAATGGAAGCGATCGCAATGGCGGTGCTCGGCGGATTTACGACGACGGGCGGAAAAGGAAATTTTATCGGTCTGATCCTCGCGATATTCATTGTCGGATTTTTAAGATACGGACTCGGTCTGATCAATATCCCGTCACAGGTCATGCTCGTTGTCATCGGCTCCCTGTTGATTGTGACGGTCATGATCCCGAATATCAAAAACGCGGTGCTATCGATTGTCAGGAAAGTAAAGGCTCATTAACTTGTGAACTGTTCAGTGCCTTCACATTTAATGGAATGCGCTGAATTGTTATAAAAAACTATTCATATATCATGAAAGGGAGGAAGTAAAAGAAATGAAGAAAAAATTACTAAGCGTTATCTTAAGCGTATCCATGGTTGCGGCATTACTTGTCGGCTGTGGTTCAAGCGCGGCACCTGCGGCTGAAGCAGCTCCG
>CAZBRY010000165.1:0-3132 GCA_964494285.1 uncultured Lachnospiraceae bacterium | reverse complement strand
CAGAAGAGGCTGCTCCTGCAGAAGAAGCGGCAGCACCGGCAGGCGACGCAACCTATGCGCTCATTACAAAAGCAGCCGGCAATCCTTTCAACGAAAAGGAAGCATCCGGTTTTGAAGAAGCAATGAAAGCATTGGGTTACAATTATATTATCAAGCACCCCGAATCAGCAACGGCAGACGCACAGATCACGATGATCAACGAGCTGATCGCTCAGAACGTTTCCGCGATCGCAATCGCAGGTAATGATGCGGACGCTTTGGAGCCAGCTTTGACACAGGCAAAGAACGCAGGAATTATTCGTAAACCAGGCTGGTACAAAACAGGTTGGACAGGCTCTTCTGGATGCAGTTCTTGATATCTCCGGTGGAGAAGGACAGTGGGCAGTTCTTTCTGCTACTTCACAGGCGACAAACCAGAATGCATGGATCGATGCGATGAAGAAGATAATGGAAGGTTCCGACTATGCAGGTCTTGAGTTAGTGGAAGTTGCTTATGGCGACGATGAATATCAGAAGTCCGTTGACCAGACACAGGCTTTGCTTTCCAACTATCCTGATTTAAAGGTTATCTGTGCACCGACGACAGTAGGTATCATGGCGGCAGCGAAGGTTCTTCAGGATGAGGGCGTTGCGGACAAGGTAAAGTTGACAGGTCTTGGACTTCCTTCCGAGATGGCTGATTACATCGGTGATGATGATGCGCATTCCTGCCCGTATATGTACCTTTGGAATCCGATCGATTTAGGACGTCTTGCAGCATACACTTCTGTAGCAGTTGTAAATGGTGACATCACGGGTGCTTCAGGCGAGACATTTACATGCGAAATGGGTGACTACGAAATCGTAGAAGCTGGTGACGGCGGAACAGAAATTATACTTGGACCTCCGTTCAAATTCGAGCCTTCTAATATTGACGAATGGAAAGTTGTTTATTAAAATAAAAGCAGCCAATAGTTTATTATTATGAATAGTTTGCCATATGGGGTTCCCGCAAAATGCGGGCGCCCTTTATGGCTTTCAGAAGGAGGGTGTGTTTTATGGTAAAGGGATTTAAAATGAAGCTTTATCCGGGGATGGAGGAGGAGTACGAAAAGCGCCACAACGAGCTTTGGCCCGAAATGCAGGATATGATCCATGAGTATGGCGGCAAAAACTATACAATTTTCCTCGATCAGGAAACGTTGACGCTGTTCGGCTACATTGAAATTGAAGACGAGGAGCTGTGGAGCAAGAGCGCGGATACGGCTATCAACCGGAAGTGGTGGGATTTCATGGCGGATATCATGGAAACCAATCCCGACAACAGCCCTGTCAGCATCGGTTTAAAGCCGTTGTTTCATTTGGACTGAAAAGAATTCCCAAACAGGCAGCAGCGGAGTTTGAAAAACCGGTTGCAGAAGGGCGGGATTATGATATAATTCTTAAATGAAGTGCATATTTGAAACATAAATTACTCAGTAATTTATGTCTTTGAGGAGGAAAGTGATGAGAGCGAGTCGTACAAAATCCGGCGGGAAAGCGCAGTACACCCGCGGCGAGGAAGTATTCAGCATGGTGTCCCATATCGTCGGCGGTGCGGTGGGGATCACGGCGGTCACGCTGTGCGTCATCATGGCGGCGCTGCATCACAATACATACGGAGTTGTCGGCGGGGCCGTTTTTGGCGCCATGATGATCCTTTATTACTGCATGTCCAGCATCTATCACGGGCTTTACGCGCATTTGACTGCTAAAAGGGTATTCCGCGTGCTGACCTATTGTGCGGCCTATCTGTTGATTGCGGGCACCTATACACCGGTCGCCCTCTGCACGCTCAGGGAAAAGAATACGGCGCTTGGCTGGACGTATTTCGGAATCGTTTGGGGATTTGCGGTCGCAGGCGTTTTGTTGAACGCGCTTGCGCTTGAAAAATGCAAGGTTGTATCGGCTGTTTTATATATCGCCCTTTGGTGGAGCGTTGTGCTCACCACCGGCATGTTGTTCGACGGTATGGGAGCAGGCGGACTCAGCCTGCTCTTTAGCGGCATCCTTGCCTATACGGTCGGCGTCGTCTTTTTTATTTTCGAAAAAAAGCATGCCTATCTGCACTCAGTCGGCCATCTGTTCATCCTTGCAGGCAGTTCGCTCCATCTTTTGTGCCTCCTGTTTTTTGTCGTATAGAAAGCGGAGGATACGGCATGAATACATTTCACATTTAAAATAAATTTAGGGATTGACAAACAAAACGAACGTGATTATAATTTAAGAAAATTAATTGAATAGCATAAAACCGATGATGTGGAGATAAAAGTAGTTGTGCACTCACAGAGAGGCCGGGGTGCTGAGAACCGGTCAGAACGCAGATTATTAAATGGACCACGGAGGGCGCAGGGAAAGGCAGCAGCCGAGTATTCTGCGACGTGAGGCATACGTCAGTTGCCGGAGATATGTTTGTATCTCGCTGAGCGCGCAGGATTTTTATCCTGTGAAACAAGGTGGCACCGCGGTAGATGATATCGCCCTTGACGATTATTAATAATTGTCAGGGGCGTTTTTTTGTGTGATAGGAAATGACTTGGAATTATCCGGCATACAAAATCAGATGTGCCGCTGACAAAATAAAAAAAGGAGGTACCACATGATTTATCCAACATTACAGGAAGCGGAGGCGCTGCTTTCAACAGGTGAATATAAGAGGATTCCCTTAAAGCTGGAGCTGGACGCGGATATGATCACGCCGATGATGGCGGTGCGCAGGCTCAAAAAGGTAAGCCGTCACTGCTTCATGCTGGAAAGCGCGGAGGCGTCAAAGCAATGGGGGCGCTACACATTTTTGGGCTTTGACCCGACATTAGAGCTGACGTGCCAGAATGGAACCGTACACATCCGCGGCGGGCTTGCCGTCACGGAAGAAACGACACATCCGGGCAAGGTCATCCGCAGGATCGTGCGGGAAAACCGGACGCCGGTCATGAAGGAAATGCCTCCTTTTTCCGGTGGACTCGTAGGATATTTTTCTTATGATTATATCAAATACAGCGAGCCGTCTTTAAAACTCGATGCGAAAGACGAGGAGTCGTTTAAGGACGTGGACCTCATGCTGTTTGATAAGGTCGTGGTGTTTGATAACTACCGTCAGAAAATGATTTTGAT
>CAZBRY010000164.1:1020-5195 GCA_964494285.1 uncultured Lachnospiraceae bacterium | reverse complement strand
CCGTCGCATTCCCAACAGCACGGATAACCCCGTTTTCTAAATCTGCAAGACCGCCAAATACATCCACAATCCCCGTTTCTTCACTGTAAGCCATCGCGTTAATCGTAAAATCACGCCGTTTTAGATCCTCCGTCAAATTTGTTGTATAAGTAACCTCCTTCGGATGCCTGCTGTCCTCATAATCGCCATCAATCCGGTAGGTTGTCACCTCAAAGCCTTCATTTCCGTATAAAACTGTAACGGTTCCATGTTGAATCCCGGTGTCCACTGTACGTCGGAACAGCTTCTTGACCTCCTCCGGTCTGGCACTCGTCGTAATATCCCAGTCTTCAGGCAATCTGCCCAAGCAAAAGTCCCGCACACAGCCGCCTACCGCATAGGCTTCATAGCCCCCATCCTGCAGTGTGCGGATGATGCGCTTCACCTGATCTGGGAGTGTAATCTGCATACGGGTCACCTCTTTTCCATCACTTACTTTTTACCATCGCTTACTTCTTTTCATTCACCAGTCTGACCGTTTCCCTTGCAATCGCAAGCTCTTCGTTCGTCGGTATGACGAGTACTGCAACCTTTGCATCGTCCGCCGACAGAACGGCCTCCTCACCTCTTATACCGTTTTTCTCTGCAATAACACCGGTTCCCAAATAGCCAAGATAATCGCCGATCATCTGTCTGACCTGCATATTATTTTCTCCCACGCCTGCTGTAAATACAATCGCGTCTACACCGCTCATTGCTGCCACATAAGAACCAATATATTTGGCGACACGGTACGCATAAGTCTCCAGCGTCATTTTTGCCTGCTCATTTCCCTCCAAAGCCGCGTCTCCCAAATCCCTGAAATCGCTTCCGATTCCGGACAATCCAAGCACGCCGGACTTTTTATTGAGAATATCAGTCATTTCAGATACCGTCAGCTTCTCTTTTTTGCAAATAAACTCCAGAATTGCCGGATCCAGGTCGCCGCTGCGCGTGCCCATGATCAGGCCTTCCAACGGCGTCATTCCCATGCTTGTGTCCACGCATTTTCCGTTGCAGATCGCACTGATACTCGCGCCGTTGCCCAGATGGCAGACAATGACTTTAAAGTCGCCGTAATCCCTTTTAAGCAGCTCTGCCGCACGTTTGGACACGAATTCGTGGCTTGTGCCGTGGAAACCATAACGGCGCACCTTATATTTTTGATAGTATTCATAAGGAATTCCGTAAAGGTAAGCCTTCGGCGGCATCGTCTGATGAAATGCGGTATCGAATACACCAACCATAGGCACACCCGGCAGCACCTCCATACACGAACGAATTCCAATCAGGTTTGCGGGATTGTGAAGCGGCGCCAGATCATTACACTCCTCAATCGTCCGTATCACTTCCTCCGTAAGCGGCGTTGATTCCGAAAAACGCTCTCCTCCGTGCACAACCCGATGTCCGACCGCGTCAATTTCTCTCAGCAATTGGATGACACCGTATTCCTTGTCCGTCAGACTTTCGATCACGAGTTTTACCGCTACCGTATGGTTTTGCATATCGACTGCTGTCTTAATTTTATCCCTGCCCTCCGGCTGGTGTGTCAGCATTCCGCCATCAATCCCAATCCGCTCGCAAATCCCCTTCGCAAGAACCTCCTCGGAGTCAGCGTCGATCAGCTGATACTTCAGGGAGGAGCTGCCGCAGTTAATCACCAATATGTTCATGTAATCATTACCCCCTTTATGTGTTAATACGCTTTCCCCCAGTATACCATTGTTTTGGCAGGTTTTCCACAGCAAACACAGGTATCCGCAACGTGCTCCTGTTCAAAAGGCATACAGCGGGAAGTTGCGCCTGTTTCCTCCTTGATCGTATTTTCGCACGCTTCTTCGCCGCACCACATCGCTTTCACAAATCCCGGCTTTTCTTCCATCGTCTTTTTAAATTCGGCATAATCCCTCGCCTCATAAGTATGCGATAAGAGATGCTCTTTCGCATGAGCAAGCATATCGTTCTGGATGGCACTCAAAAGTTCCGTTGCCTTCTTCCCGGCTTCATCAATGGAAACAACAAGCTTTTCCCTCGTATCACGGCGAACGATGACACACTGATTTGCCTCAATATCCTTCGGACCGATCTCGATACGAAGCGGAATCCCACGCATCTCCTGCTCGCTAAATTTCCATCCGGGGCTCTTGTCTGTATCATCTACTTTCACACGCAGATCCAAAAGCTTTTCTTTGATCTCAAACGCCTTTTCAAGCACGCCTTCCTTCTTTTGTTGGATCGGAATCACCATCACCTGGCACGGAGCAATTCTTGGAGGCAGCTTCAGACCGCTGTCGTCACCGTGAACCATAATAATCGCGCCGATAATCCGCGTGGACAACCCCCAGGATGTTTGGTGCACATATTTTAATGTATTATCCTTATCCGTAAACTGGATATCAAATGCCTTTGCAAACCCACTTCCAAAATTATGGCTTGTACCGGACTGCAGCGCCTTGCCATCGTGCATCAACGCTTCTATCGTATACGTAGCTTCCGCTCCGGCAAACTTCTCCTTTTCTGTCTTTCTTCCTTTAATCACGGGAATCGCCAGTACCTCTTCACAGAAATCTGCATATACGTTCAACATCTGTTCGGTTCTCGCTTCGGCATCCTCAGCCGTAGCATGCGCAGTATGCCCCTCCTGCCACAGAAATTCCCGCGAACGTAAAAACGGTCTTGTCGTCTTTTCCCAGCGCACAACAGAACACCACTGGTTATATAGTTTCGGCAAATCCCTGTAGGACTGAATTTCATTTGCATAAAAATCGCAAAACAACGTTTCGGATGTCGGTCTGACACACATCCGCTCCTGCAGCGGTTCCAGCCCTCCATGCGTCACCCATGCGACCTCCGGAGCAAAACCCTCAACGTGATCTTTTTCTTTCTGTAACAGGCTTTCAGGAATAAACATCGGCATATAAACATTCTCTACACCCGTCTGCTTGAATCGGTCATCAAGCTGTCTCTGAACCAGCTCCCAGATCGCGTAACCTGCCGGCTTGATTACCATGCAGCCTTTGACGTTAGAATAGTCGATCAACTCCGCCTTTTTTACAACATCCGTATACCATTGCGCAAAATCCTCTTCCATTGAGGTAATTGCTTCTACAAGTTTTTTGTCTGACATCTTTTTTCTCCTTAAAAAATAATAAGCCCACATCTGCAAGGGACCGAATGTCGGCGGTACCACCCTTCTTAGCATCTGTGCGCTCTCTCCTATCGCGTTAACGCCGCTCTACGCCGTATTCTCATACGGAACTCCAAGGCCGGTTCCGGATTTTCACGCAGGAACTCTCAGCAGCCATTCCCTCTCTGTAACGCTTCGGCATCAAAATGATGCCCTCTCCGTACTAATTCTTTTCACAGTTTCTGTCTAACGCCATTCTATTTTATTTGCTTTGTTTTGTCAAGGCATTCATCCATTCATAAATAATGAGAATACTGACGGGACCCAGCACGATACCGCAGATTCCGAACAAACGAATACCTACATAAATTGCCATAAGTACGGCAATTGGATAAATTCCGAGTCGTTTTCCGATTAGCTTTGGCTCAAGCAGCTCCCGGATAAAAGAACAGGCGGCAAACAAAAGGAGTAAAACAACCGCCTCCTTATAATTCCCCATGGTAAATTCGACGACCGCCCACGGCACGAGGATTGTGCCCGTTCCGATAAATGGAAGAATATCAAAAAAGCCAATTAATATCCCGACAAGCAGAGCATACGGATTTTTCAGAAAATAGAGCGCAATCACACACAAGGTTGATATGAAGCTCATAATAATCAGCTGCGCACGCAGATAAGTACCAGTCGCTGTAAGCACCTTTTTGACAATATCGTAAATTACCTGACAGCATTTGTTGTTCCGGCACTTTTCCTTCATTTTCCCAAAATCCTTTACAAACAGGAGTACTGAAATAAATGTCACAATAATAATTGTAAAACAGCTGATTGTTTTTTTTAAAATCGTCATAGAATTCCCCATCAGCTCTGACATTTTTTCTGCTGTGGCCGTTTCGACCAAGCAATTAAATTTTTCCACAACTTGCGTTTCTATTTTTACGGCATCTACACCGGTCAGTTTTTCCATCGAACCACAGAACCCAATAAAATTTTTTTCAAGCGCTTCCTCATAACATAAATATCTGCAAACAAA
>CAZBRY010000164.1:0-1010 GCA_964494285.1 uncultured Lachnospiraceae bacterium | reverse complement strand
ATCCTCCATCTGTACAAACAACAGCCCAAACAGCAGCCATAGAATTCCCAAAAACAGCAGACAAACCGCAATCATTAGACAGGCTGCTGAAAAACTCCTGTTCAAATGAAACTTATGATAAAGCCAGTCCACCGTGGGCAGAATGATTACTCCAATCAAACCTGCAAATAAAAAAGGAATAAAGATGGGGACTAAATACTTCATTCCTAAATAAACTGCGGCAATGACCATAGCCGCAGTCAATATTTTTTTCTGTTTTTCATTCAGCATTCTATCCATACAAATCACCCATGGATAGTATTTGTAGCCGGCGTTTTCTTAGTCTGGTAATTGCGACCTTAATTGCCGGATACTATCTTGACTGGGTTCTATTTCAAACGTCATCCTCTGATTTGTTTTTGGATGAAAAAATTCTAAATGATAAGCGCACAAGGCAATTTCATATGTACCTCGACTGCCGCCGCGCTCCGGCTCTCCATACTTAGTATCGTTAAGAATAGGATGCCCGATATTTGCCAATTGTGCCCTGATTTGATGAAATCTTCCTGTCAGCAAAGAAACCTTTAACAGGCTCTTCTCTGCTTTTCTATCCGTCTTCACGACTTGGTAAAGCAGTTCCGCTTTTTTTGCCATCTGCACCTCTTTTGTCACAATCCGCACTTTATTGGATTTTGCATCCTTGATCAGGTAATCTGTCAAATGTACTTCTTTTCCCGTATTTGGTACAACCCCCTGAACGGCAGCATAATAACACTTGCACATTCGATTTTCATTAATCTGTCTGCTCAGAGCCGCCGCTGAATTGGAATCCTTTGCAAGAACAAGAACACCTTCAACAGGCTGGTCCAAACGATGAACCAGCCCTGCATAAATTTCTCTTTTTCCCTGTGCCTTTAAATGATTTCTTACTTCTCCAATCAGATCCTTCGTGCGAATATCAGCAGTCTGTGTCGGCATTCCCGCCGGCTTCCTGCATACGAGGAGCTGTTCGTCTTCAAATAGAATTTCCA
>CAZBRY010000163.1:0-5204 GCA_964494285.1 uncultured Lachnospiraceae bacterium | reverse complement strand
ATAATATTTATTCAAATAGCTTCTCATCTTTTTATAATCCTGAGCCGTATACGCACTGGCACCGAGAATGTAGAGCTTCTTTTTTCGATTTCTGATATGCAGATGAATATATTTCTTTGTAAGCCGCGGAATAAAGAACTTGATCAAACCCTCCTTGAGAGGACGCTCCGAATAACGAAAGGTCAGCTTGTCCTCTGAAAGCCGTTCCTCGATGTAAAGCTCCGGCGCCGTTCCCATAACGACGACATCGCTCAAAAGCCCAAGTGCAAGCGCCTTTTTATGGGCAGCCTCGTTCACGTAGGTGCGCAGCACGTAAGGCGGAACCTCCTTTTCGCCCCAGCCCATATCGGCCCGAAAGCCCTCAATCGGCTCTGTTTCCACAAAGGTAAAACCATCCCCCAAAAGCGTGTACCATTCGTCACAAAGCGCCTTCTGGTGATGGTTGAAATAATTTGAGAAAAAAGTCAGTGTTTTTATTTCCATTGATTTGCTTCCTTACTTTGAACAAAATGAACCGGTTATCCTACGATCAGCTTTGCAGCCTCCACCACAGCACATTCCAGAAAATAAAACGGAGAATAGCCGTTATCTCTGTAAATCCGATATTTAATCCTCACGCGCCCCCACGCTTTTTTGACACTTCGCTCATGGCTCGTGCCGTTCATACAAAAATCGGCCAACACCCGGTTCACCGTTTCAATATGCGCGCCGGCTTTTTTCAGGCGCAAAATCAAATCGTAATCGTCGTGGATTGTCGCGGTCTTATATTGATAGTTCTCATAAATCTGTTTTGTAACAAACGTCGTCGGATGATTCCAATCCCTGGAGGTCGCATACTTCCGGTTCCTGGCGGACTTGATAAACGTCCCTCCGTTTGGCAGGTGCATCCTTAAGTCTGCAAAGAACAGGTCAAAGCCCTTTTCCCGGTAGACCTCGGCGACCGTTTGCAGCGCTTCCGGTTCATACCAGTCATTGCTGTTAATGATGCCGACGACCTCGCCGGAAGCCGCTCGGATCCCTTTATTCATCGCATCATAAATGCCCTCATCCGGCTCCGAATAAATCCGATAATCGATTCCCTTTTTCAGAAACCGTTCCCGAAACTGTTTGGCCAGCGCGACGGTTCCGTCTGAGGAATTCCCGTCAACAATCAGATACTCCTTGGGCGAAAGTGTCTGGTTTAATACCGACTCTATCGTCTTTTTTAATGTTTTCTCACTGTTCATTGTCACGGTGATGATGCTGATCTCCACCGGTCGCTTTTCATTGCTGTTCATGCTCCGACTCCTCACCTAAAAAAGCTGCCGTACTGTCCTCCGCCTTGAACAGGACTAAAATCGTCTGAAACAAAAGCTGAATATCCCTTAGGATACTGTAATTCTCAATATACATCAAATCAAGCATCAGCTTATCCTTCGAGCTTGTATTATACTTTCCAATAATTTGGGCGTAGCCGGTAAGTCCCGCCTTCATCCGCAATCTGTAGCGGAATTCCGGCAACTCCTTCGTATAACCCTCGACATTTTCAAGCATTTCCGGCCGCGGACCAACAAGGCTCATGTCGCCCTTTAAAATATTAAAAAACTGCGGAAGTTCATCGATCCGGTATCTCCGCATGAATTTCCCGACAGGCGTCACGCGGTCATCGTCCTTTGTCACCGAATAATTATCGACGTTTTCCCGCATCGTGCGAAACTTATAAATTTCAAATACCCTTCCGTGTACCGTCGCCCGTTTCTGTTTAAACAACACCGTTCCGCCGTCATAGCGCTTGATGCACGCAGCGCTCACGAGCAGAATCGGACTGGTAAGAAGCAGCGCTATCGCCGATAAAAAAATGTCCATCAGCCGCTTGATGATCCGTTGTTCAAACGTAATCATATGGAACTGCGAAGAGAAAAAAGAAATATCATCCACGACGACCGATTTGGAATTTTGCTCTAAAATATCCGCGATATGCGGATTAAAATATATATTTTTGAGATTCTGGTAACAGAAATCCACAATTTCCGTCCGCAGTTCGACCGGCACCTCGTAGAGAACTACCGTATCGGCTTCCACGATCCGTTCCTTTAAGTCCGGAATATCGTATTTGACGATTCCGCAAACATGATAACGCTTTTGGAAATCCTGCAGCGCATGTGCGACCCGCTTCGCATCCGACTCGTCGGACGTGACGATAAGGCAGCGCTGCGCTTCATTGATCCAAAAATAAAACGCTGTTCCGACATGCGTCATCAAAATAAAAATCAGCACCTGAATAAAAATCACCAAAAAGAAAATGCCTATATTTTCAATTTTGAACGTCGCGTTATTCGCCTCGTTTGTCTTCATGATCGTCAATTCAAAATAAGTGATCAGATCCGTAAAAACAGCCGCAAGGGAAAGCGAAAATACGATCTGCTTGATCTTACGCAGACCGACGTCATATTTTCCGTAAACGCCCGTCAGCAAGAAGAGCATAATGACATAGGTGGAAAGCGTGACGGCCGCAGTTCTCGACAGCGTAATGATCTCACGGTTATCAATTGCAAACAGCAGAAAAAACGTCGCAAAGCAAGCGACATACATCGCAAATTCAAAAAAGAACAGAATGGATTTTTCAAATTTTGCACATAATCCGTAAAATGCACTTTTTTTATTCATTGTAATCTCCCGATGTGCCTCAAGTGGCAGGCAGGCTACATGCCCTCATAAACTTCCTGCACATACTCCATGAAGCGGTTATCTTTGTCGTAAAGCCGCGCTCTTCTCATACAAAGCTCCGGCGTATACAAATTGCTGCGCAGCGCGATGATCTTATCGATCGCAGCAATCACACCCTGTACGCTATTGCGCTCCACAGCGATTCCGCACGTTTCGTCAATGCTCTCCGGGCTGCCGCCCGCTTTGTACGTCACAACGGGTGTACCGCACGCGAGTGCTTCAATATTTGTCGTCGGAAACGTATCCTCCAACGTCAGGTTGACATAAATATCCGCGAGCGAATATAAGGCCGCCAATTCCTTTACGTTTTCCGTCTTCGCAAGCCCTATGATCGAATGCGGCAGCTCTGAAAGCTGATCGTCGTTTAAACCGAGCAGAATGATCACAAATTTATCTCCGATGGACTTCGCCAACGTCTCAAACTGGGACAACCCCTTTCTCTCCCGCCAGGGGTTCGCAACGCCAAGCAGCACGTGCTTTCCTCCCAAGCGCAGCTTACTTCTAAGCTGAAAGACAAGATTGTCGTCCTTTCGTTCCTCCGCCACCCGAGAAAACTGCTCCAGATCGATGCCGGTCGGAATCACTACCGTATGATATTTCTGTAAAAAGGACTGTTTGACACGGGCCGCCAGCCATTCGGACGGTGTCACGACCGTCAGGTTGCCAAATCCGGTAAACAGCTCCTTTTTCTGCTCATAATTTTTTCTGGAATGATCCATGAGCACCGATCTTGGATACTCTTGAAGCTGCTCACAGTGAGAGCAGCCTGTCTGCCACTTCTGACAGCCGATATACTCAAAGTGCGTGCAATGCCCCGTAAAGCCCCAACAGTCGTGTAGCGTCCAGATCACCCTGCGGCCGGACTGTTTTAAGTAAGTAAACAGCAGCCTGATATTGACATAATAGCCATGTATATTGTGCAAATGCACAATGTCTGGGTTGAACTCCTCGATTACCGAGATCAGCTCTCTTGTCGCCTTGGAGGAATAAAAGCCATGCCTGTCCGTGATCCGGCTTAAACCTCCGTGAATATAAACGCCCGTATCGCTTCCTATCCGATAGGAGCGGATATTCTCCGGCGCTTCTCCCCGGCCGTAGGCGACAAGACATTCATAGCCATGCGACGTAAGCGTCCTGTATAAGCCGCTCACAATCCTTCCGACACTTCCGGTTCCGACAACCGTATTCATGAGCAAAACCTTTCTGTTCTCAAGCTTGTCCATCGAGGCAATCACCGTACTCGCTTCCTTGCTGATCACGGGCTTTTCCTCTCCCTTTTTACTCCCCTGACCGATAAATTCATTTTCCATATTTTCATCGAGAGAGACAGCGGTCACATCGCGTAACGGGGGCGTTAGCGTCTTCTGTTCGGTTTCCTCATAATCATCTATGATTTCATAATCCTTCATGAAAACCTCTCTTTCTATTCAGCTCATTCTTCATCATCCAGATCATTTAATATCAAATGAATCACCCGTTCCTGGCCTCTGGAAAAATCCTTTGTAAGCTGCAGTTTTCTCATTTCCTGACGCACCTTCGGTGTGGAAATAAGCCAGCGAATCGTGGAAATAATCGTCAGCGCATCCTGTTCCCTGCCAATGCCAAGATTGATAAAGCCGTTTTGAATGCCTGCGAATACATGCTCCGCCTCACGCTCATTCTGCGCCATTACAATAGAAGGAACCCCCATGCTCGCAAGCTCATAAACCGTCCTGCCCTGCGAAGTAATAGCGAGATCCATTTTGTTCATATAGGTGCTGACACGTTTCACATCATTATGCACATAAATATTAGTTTTCTCATCCGTAACAATTTTATCCTTATGAGGATAAGCGAAGCCAACGAGAAAATGGAACTGAATATTCGGATACTTGCCGTGTAGCACCTTGCAAACCTCATACAGCCTGCCCGTCAGATCAGAGGGATCCGAGCCGCCAAAAATTACAAGAATATTTTTCACCTCTTCGGAAAATTCTTTTGGCTCCTCCTCTAGAAATTCGTCTCGAATACAGAAATACTTCGAGCCATAATACTCATTATGGAGCTTATCCCCTTTTTCATAAAGCGCATTGATGACAGCGTCCGCGTACTTTGCGCCGGTGCCGACATCTTCAAAGTTGATGACCCTTTTTACATGCTTCGTGGCCATCATCATATAGTCCTGTGTCGTATCCAGAATATCATTGACAAGAATATCCGGCTTCTCCCTCTTTAACAGCTCTTCAAATTCCTGCTCATCGGCAACCGCAATTACCGGAAAATTCGCTTCCTTCAGCCGCTCAATCCCAATGTCGCTCTCAGAATCCGCCGCAAACAAAATCTCATGCGCCGTCAGCTTGTAAGCAAGCGTCAGACACCGATAAATATGTCCCATCCCAAGCTGCATCTTGCCGACGGTACGAAACAGCACCTTTTTGCGCCTGAGGATATTCTCACAGAGTACCCAGTCCGAGTACGTATCAATATCGACTGCCTCTTCTTCGGGAATCTCAAAAATA
>CAZBRY010000162.1:4977-5220 GCA_964494285.1 uncultured Lachnospiraceae bacterium | reverse complement strand
GACGGATGATATTAAACTGAATATGGCGGCAACTGATATCAGAATTGAAGCGCCAATCCCCGGTAAGGCGGCGGTTGGTATTGAAATTCCAAATAAAGAAAACAGCACGGTCATGTTTCGCGATTTGATTGAAGGTATTGAATTTGAAAAGTCACAGTCTAACATCAGCTTTGCGGTCGGTAAGGATATCGGCGGACAAACTGTCGTTGCGGATATCGCGAAGATGCCGCATCTGCTGATTGC
>CAZBRY010000162.1:0-4967 GCA_964494285.1 uncultured Lachnospiraceae bacterium | reverse complement strand
CAACTAAACGTAAGTTTGTATTTTATGGCGGTGCTGGTTCAGGTAAATCGGTTTGTATTAATACATTGATCATGAGCATTTTATACAAGGCGCATCCGGATGATGTTAAGCTGATTATGGTAGATCCAAAGGTTGTCGAATTAAGCGTTTATAATGGAATTCCGCATTTGATGATACCGGTTGTGACAGATCCCAAAAAGGCAGCGAGTGCACTTCATTGGGGTGTAAGTGAAATGACAGATCGTTATAATAAATTTGCAGAGTATGGTGTGAGAGACCTAAAGGGATATAATAAAAAGGTGGCTTCAATCAAGGATATCCCAAAAGAGGAGCAGCCCCAAAAGCTTCCCCAGATAATTATTATCGTGGACGAGCTTGCTGATTTAATGATGGTTTCACCTGGTGAGGTGGAGGAATCAATCTGCCGCTTGGCTCAGCTTGCGAGGGCTTGCGGAATTCATTTGATTATTGCGACCCAAAGACCGTCTGTTGACGTCATCACGGGATTGATTAAGGCAAATATGCCGAGCCGGATTGCGTTCAGTGTTTCCAGCGGTGTTGATTCCAGAACGATTCTGGACATGAATGGCGCGGAAAAGTTGCTGGGCAAGGGTGATATGCTTTTTTATCCGCAGGGTTATGCGAAACCGGCACGGCTTCAGGGTGCCTTTGTATCCGATCAAGAGGTTTCGGATGTTGTGGAATTTTTAAAGAATCATACTTCGGGAATGACATACAGTGCCGAGCTGGAAGAAAAAGTTATGGCGGCAGGCACTGCAGCAGCTTCTGCGGACGGCGATTTTGCTTCTGACAGGGATCAGTATTTTGTAGATGCCGCGAAATTTATTATTGATAAGGACAAAGCTTCGATTGGCATGCTGCAAAGGGTATTTAAGATCGGATTTAATCGAGCGGCAAGAATGATGGATCAGCTTGCGGATGCAGGGGTTGTAGGAGAAGAGGAAGGCACAAAGCCGCGTAAGGTATTGATGAGCATGGAACAATTTGAGGAATTTGTAGAGGAGTCATTATAAGGAGAACCTTGAGGAGGGCGGATGAAGACAGATATTCAGATTGCACAGGAAGCAGAACTTTTCCCGATTAAAGATGTTGCGCAAACAATCGGCATTTCTGAGGACGATTTGGAGTTATACGGAAAGTATAAGGCCAAGTTATCCGAAGAATACCTTGCGAAAATTAAGGACAGACCCAGTGGCAGGCTTGTACTCGTGACTGCGATCAATCCGACGCCGGCTGGCGAAGGCAAGACAACGACGAGCATCGGTCTCGCGCAGGCCCTTGCCCGGCTTAATAAAAAAGCGATCCTTGCATTACGAGAGCCGTCCTTGGGACCCTGTTTTGGTATCAAGGGCGGGGCGGCCGGAGGCGGGTATGCACAGGTTGTGCCAATGGAAGATTTAAATCTTCATTTCACGGGCGACTTTCATGCGATTACTTCCGCCAACAATTTGCTTGCCGCGTTGCTTGATAATCATATCCAGCAGGGCAATGAAAAGCGGATCGATACAAGAAGAGTCGTGTGGAAACGGTGTTTGGATATGAATGATCGTGTTCTTCGAAATATTACTGTCGGCCTTGGGCAAAAAACGGACGGTTTTGTGAGGGAGGATCATTTTGTCATTACGGTTGCTTCAGAAATCATGGCGGTGCTTTGTCTATCAGAGGATATGCAGGATTTAAAATGCCGTCTTTCTAAAATGGTCGTGGCCTATGATCTGGACGGCAAGCCTGTTACAGCGGCCGATATCAAGGCGGTAGGATCAATGGCGGCACTGTTAAAGGATGCAATGAAGCCGAACCTGATCCAGACACTTGAGCATACGCCTGCGCTTGTGCATGGCGGCCCGTTCGCTAATATTGCACACGGCTGCAACAGTGTACGTGCGACGAAAGCAGCGCTTCGAATGGCGGACTATGTGATTACGGAGGCAGGCTTTGGTGCGGATCTTGGTGCGGAGAAATTCTTTGATATCAAATGCCGTGTGGCAGAGCTTCAGCCGGATGCGGTTGTGCTTGTTGCAACGGTCAGGGCTCTCAAATACAATGGTGGTGTGTCAAAGGACCGGCTTTCCGAGAAAAATATGCCGGCATTAAAAGCCGGTATTGCGAATCTCGAAAAGCATATTGAGAATTTGCAGAAATTTGGTGTGCCTGTTGTTGTGACATTGAATTCTTTTGTATCCGACACCGAGGAAGAGGTTTGTTTTATTGAAGAGTTCTGCAAATTGCATCAGTGCGAATTTGCATTGTCTAAAGTATGGGAGCTTGGCGGCGAGGGCGGCCGGATTTTGGCAGAGAAGGTTCTTTCCACTCTGGAAACAAAAAAGAGTAATTTTCATCCGGTTTATGAAACTGACCTTCCAATTCAAAACAAGATAGAAACAATTGCAAAAGAAATCTACGGCGCGGCATCTGTCAGTTACTCTGCGCAGGCGAAAGAAGAAATAGATCAACTGACAAAATTTGGTTTTGATCGTCTTCCGATTTGTATGGCAAAGACACAGTATTCTTTGTCCGATGATCCAAAGTTGCTCGGCAGGCCGGAGGACTTTGAAATGACGATCCGGGAAATATATGTATCGGCGGGTGCGGGCTTTATTGTGGCGGTGACAGGCAGCATCATGACGATGCCGGGTCTATCCGGACGACCGGCCGCATATGAGATTGATGTTGATGACTCGGGAAAAATTACCGGTTTATTTTAACGGAAAGAGAGACTATTATGAAGATTATTGATGGAAAGCTGATTTCACAGCAGATCAAGGATGAGCTGAAGGGGCTTGTGGAAAAGAAAAAAGAAGAAGGAAAGCAAGCCGCGCTCGCAGTCATACAGGTCGGTAATGATCCGGCTTCGAGTGTCTATGTGGGAAATAAGAAAAAAGCCTGTGCTTATATTGGTATAGATTCGTTATCCTACGAGCTTGCGGAAGAAACGACGCAGGAGGAACTGCTTTCTTTAATTGACCAATTGAATGCGGATGAAAAAGTGACGGGAATTCTTGTGCAGCTTCCTGTGCCGAAGCAGATCGATGAGGACAGAATCATCAGAAGGATCAGTCCCAAAAAGGATGTGGACGGTTTTCATCCGATGTCTGTAGGGGCACTATGCATAGGTGAGCAGGGCTTTGTTTCTTGTACGCCGGCAGGTATCATCCAGCTGTTAAAGCGCTCAGGCGTTGAAATTGCCGGAAAGGAATGCGTCGTCGTCGGCAGAAGCAATATTGTCGGCAAGCCGATGGCTCTTTTATTACTCAGAGAAAACGGTACGGTTACCGTTGCCCACTCCAAGACAAAAAATCTGAAGGCAGTTTGCGGACGCGCCGACATTCTTGTGGCGGCGGTCGGGAAGCCGAAGATGATTACAAGGGAATATGTGAAGGAAGGCGCTGTTGTGATCGACGTAGGCATTCATCGCATGGAGAATGGGAAGCTATGTGGGGATGTCGATTATGAGGCTGTTGCGCCGATTTGCAGCGCGATTACGCCGGTACCCGGCGGTGTCGGACCGATGACGATTGCGATGCTGATGAATAATTGCGTAGAAGCGATGGATCAGTCGCGTTAAGCGACTGGGAACGGGTAGAGCTTATGATATGTCCGAATTGCCATGCGGAGCTGAAAGAAGGTCATCTATACTGTGAAAGTTGCGGAGCAGAAATTCAAATTGTTCCGAATTTTGAGCCGGAAATTGAAGATCGAATGCATAGAACTCTTTCCGGTCTGGTGGAAGAACTTTCAGATCCAAAAACAGTAGTAACGAGTCCGAAGCCGGATATCATCAAAAAAAAGAAACAGGGATCGAATAAAAAAAGGCTGTTATTCTTTTTGATAAGTTTGTTTTTTGTGTGCGGAATTATCGCAGCCGGTATTGGCATCAGCCGTTATTATTCTTTTGAGTATCAGTATGAAAAAGCTATGCATGAATACGAAAGCGGCAGCTATGAGCTAGCTGTCGTGACGGTGCGTCATGCGATTTCACTCAACCAAGAAGAGGAAAAGGCAAAACTGCTCTTGGCGGACGGATATCATGCGCTTGAAAAATATGACGAAGCAATTGCGGTTCTGGCAAAGCTGCTTGATTTGTTTCCGGGCGATTTAACTGTTTACGAGCGTCTTGTGGCAAACTATGAAAGCAAGGGCGACAGTCAGGCGATCGGAACCTTGATAAGAGAAAGCAAAGATGCGGCAATTATGTCGAAATTCAGCTCCTATTTGTCCGATCCTCCGAAGTTCAGTCTGGAAGAAGGTACTTACTACGAGGTGGAGACGCTGCATCTGACTGCAAACGGAAATGGAACCGTTTATTATACGCTAGATGGTTCGGTACCGGATGAAAATTCGCAGAAATATAAAACACCGTTTTCATTAAGACAAGGAACAATTGTGATAACGGCTGTTTATGTAAATGAAAAAGGGATTGCCAGCGAGCCGGCACAAAGCACCTATACGGTAGAACTGAAAATACCTGATGTGCCCAAGCTTCTCACAAAAGGAGGCAAGTACGACTCTCCGGTGCTGATCAAGCTGGAGGAACCGGAGGAAGGGATCATATACTACACGGCGGATGGCACGGATCCGACGATCGATTCTGAAATTTATAGTCTTCCGATTCCAATGTCGCTTGGAACGAGCCTTTTTAAATTTGTAACTATCAGTAAGGACGGGATATCCAGTGAAGTTGTTACGGCAAACTATAATTTGTTAATTGCGACGATTGTGGACAAAACGGCTGCAGAGGTGGCAGTTCGGTTTTTCTTACAGGCAAAGGGAGAGAGCGCCGGCAATGATTATTTATGCACATCCGCCTATGGCGCCGGCAGCCGTAATTATTACCTGGTAGACGAATATCAGGAAAAAGACGGGGAAAAAGAAAAATCAGGCAGGGTTTTTGCGGTGGATGTCAGGACAGGGGAGCTGTACAAGGTTAATATCAATATTATAAAAGG
>CAZBRY010000161.1:0-5323 GCA_964494285.1 uncultured Lachnospiraceae bacterium | reverse complement strand
CAGCGCATTGCGTCCGCCGACCTTTTGGTAGTAATACTGTTCCAGTCCGGTCTTTGGCAGAAGGATTTCCGCAATCAGTTCGTCCTTTTCTAAAGCCAGTTTTTTGCGGCCCAGATAGAACTGATCCACATCTACGATACGCGAGCCCCCTAGTGATACTAAATGCAGCTTGGCGTCTGCCGCAAATTCGATCAGCACTGAATCGGCCTTGGCGGAGCCATTTCCCAAATTACCGCCAAAAGTGCCGGCATTGCGAATGGCAGGTGCAGCAATCAGTGAGATGGCCTCTTTCATCAGCCGTGGAACCCGATCATCTTCCAACGCATGGGTAAAGGTGACACCGGCTCCGATATGTACATAGTCCGCATCCACGTAAATCTGCTTCAGCTCGGATATTTTATTTAAAAACAGATAGGTTGCGCCGGGGCGGTTTTCTACCATCAAATCCGTGCCTCCGGAATAGGGAATGACCTCCTGCGACGAAAGAATGCCCAAAGCCTCTTTGAGAGAGGCGGCTGTGTATCCATTTACCATAGTCCGTTTCCCTCCTTTGCGGCACTTGAAACCGCGTTAATAATAGCATTATATCCTGTGCAGCGGCAAAGATTTCCGGAAAGACCCTCCCTGATTTCCGCTTCCGTAGGATGTGCATTTTTTGCCAACAGCGCTTCGGCGGCAAGCACCATGCCGGGAATACAAAAACCACACTGAACGGCGGAGACTTCCGCAAAGGCTCGATCTAGTGCGAGGAAGCGTTTTGTCTCCCGAAACCCCTCCATCGTTACGATGGAGGAACCTTCTACCGCACCGATTGCGACACAGCAGGAGTTGATCAAGACGCCGTCTATCAGAACAGAACAGGCTCCGCACTCTCCCTCCTTACAACCGCACTTGACACTGGTGGTACGGTAATTGTCTCTCAGAACATCCAGCAGCCGATTAGAGGCATTGCCCTCATAGAATACCTCCCGGTCGTTTAAGAAAAATCGAATCGCATCCATCCCTTATTCAGCCTCCTTTATGATAACTTTCAGAGTATCTTCCGCAGTAAACGGAACATGGTCTAGTTTTGCGCCGCGCCCCAATGCTTGTTCAACCGCTTCTAAATATGCGGCGGGTGCGCCCACTAGCGGCAGTTCGCCGGCACCCTTGGCTCCATACGGGCCATCCGGATATTTTTCTACATGCAGCATGCATGTTAAATTTGGAACGTCCTTCGCAGTGGGAATCAAGTAGTCCGAAAACGAGTTGTTGCGGATGCGGCCCTTATGATCGTAGTCCATCTGCTCAATGGAGGCGTAGCCGATGCCCTGTAGATAACCGCCTTCCATCTGTCCAACTACGATATTGTGGTCAATGGGTGTCCCAACATCAAAAGAGCCATAGGCACCCAAAATATTGGAAATGCCGGTATAGGTATCAATTTCCACCTCAATGGCACCGACACCCCAGGAATAAGTAGGATAGGCGTCCCCTTTAAATTTATCTAAATAAAATGGAATAATAAAATCAGGTTCTTTAAAGTGTTCCTCTACGATCTGATCTTCCCCCTCCTTCCACTCGCTGCGCAGTTTGATGGCGGCGCGGCGCAACAGTTCGCCCACGGTCATTAATGAGCGGGAAGCTACGGTAGGACCGGAATCGGGAACACGGGCGGTATCCGGATGATTATAATACACCTTTTCTAAAGGAAGGTTCAGCTCGTGAGCCACAATTTTAGGGAATGTGGTTCGCAGCCCCTGTCCGATTTCCGCATTGGAGGCCAAAATTTCCACCGTACCGTCTGGATATTTGTGCAGTTTGCAGACAGCCTTAATATGATCGCGCTCACCGGAACCAGTAAAGCCCGCACCGTGAAACCACAGGGACATGCCAATGCCCTTACGATAGCGGCCTGCCTGGGGCTTCTGATATTCCAAATGCTTTCTGCGGAAATCGGAGACCTGATCCACTTCCTCAATCATCTCGGGCAGAGGAACCGGAAAATGATACTTTCCGGAAGTGGAAGTGGAATCACCTTGCTTAACCAGATTGTATTCTTTAAATTTCAGGGAATCCACACCTAAATCCTGGGCAATATGGTCCATCATCATTTCTACCGCAAAAAAGGTCTGGGGCGCTCCAAATCCCCGATAGGCACCGGTAGGAGTGGTATTGGTTTTCAGAGCGCGTCCACTGACATGCAGGTTTTCGACGCGATAGACACCGCTTGCGCAGATGATACCTCGCTGTAAAACAACGGCAGACAGCGTAGTATACGCTCCCGAATTAAATGTTACATCAATATCCATTGCAGTGACTCGGCCGTCCTTCACCGCAACTTTATAGGTGCACATAGAGGGGTGCCGCTTGGAGGTAAATTCCATATCTTCCCGGCGATCAAAGACGCAGCGAACAGGCGCATTTACTTTTTTGGCCGCCACTGCTACCTGACAACCCAAAATGGAGGGAAAATCCTCTTTTCCACCAAAGCCGCCTCCGGTTACATCCTGAAAAATATGAACTTCATCCGGCTTACAGCCCAAAGCGCGAATCACCGCACCGTGAACGTAATAGGCGCATTGAATGGAGCCATGGACGTACATATGCCCGCCTTTCTCAGGCTCCGCCATCATTCCCTGGGTCTCCAGATAGGTCTGGTCCTGATATCCGGTGCTGAATTCTTCTTCATAAATTTTGTCCGCCTCGGCAAATGCCTTGCTCAGGTCACCCTTTTCATATTCGTAGTTAAAAAATATGGTGTCCGCTTTACGCAAATCTAACATCGGTTCCAGTTCCTCATAAGTAACCTTAATTTCTGAGAGAATTCGATCCACGAGTTGTTCATCCGGGCCAACTACCATTCCAATCGGATCACCAATGTACTCCACCGTATCTGCGGCAAAAACCGGAGTATCGTCCAAAACGATATTCACATTGTTGTCCCCCGGAACATCAGAATGATCCACGTAGTAATAGCCTTCTGGCATTGCGGGAAGCTCGACTCCAAGAAGTCTGGCTCTGGCCAGCTTAGAGCGGAGCAGCTTGCCGGTCAAGACGCCTTCGTCAGGGTAGTCTCCTACATAAATCGACCTGCCGGACATTTTCGGTTCGTGATCTTTTTTAACCACTGACTGACTAATTTTCTCCATAACGTAATCACAACCTCCTAATTTATTTTTCGAGTTCATAAGTTTGCTTACAAAGCTGATATTCGGGTTGAGTATCCAAATCCATACAAATACCCACGTCATCTACCGGAACGGTGACAATGAGATCCTCAAGCTGCTCCCATAATCGGCGAAGCCCTCCGTTTTCGCTAAAAGCAATAATTCTAGGAATCAAACGCGCATCTATAAGCGGCGGATGCTTGCGAAACCCATCCAGCGTAGGGAACACCACTCCGGGCTTGGCTGGGAGTCTGGCTTTGAGAAGCTTTTGAAAAGTGGATTGGCAAACCACAGGCATATCACCCGGAAGCAGAAAAAACGCATCGCAGTGTGGCATGTGGCGGCAGCCGATTTGGATGGAGTGCAGCATATCCGTTTTTGTAAAATCGGGATTGTGCGCCAGAACAACTCGATCTCCATAGGATCTTTGCAAAACTGTTTCCACCTCAGTACGGCGATATCCTGTCACTGTCACAACGGATCGGGCGCCTCCGTTCAAAATGCTGTCGACTGTATTTTCCATCATCGTTTTCCCACGAAAAGGCATCAGGGGCTTAAAGTCTCCCATACGGGAAGAAAGTCCGGCTACGAGAACCAAACCGCAAATCTGTTGTTGATTGGAAATCAAAAAGCCACCCCCTTCCATCCAAAAGTAATTCTCTGGCTTTTTGCGAGAGTTTTATTACTTTTATTATGCAATGAGTGGCCTTTGTTTGCAACTTCTTTCCAAAAGAAATTTGCAAATTTTAATATAAAATTTTAGAAGGCGTCAATGATAAAGAATTGCCTTTCTATGAAAACTGCTTTATACTTTGAATAGTGCAGTCAGTTTTTAGAAGGGAGAGAATATTTTATGGAGACGAGACAGTTTTTGGACTTCTTGGGGAAAATAGAGAAACTGAAATCCAATACGCGTCATTGCTACACCGCAGACGGCGTTCATGAGGTTGTTGCAGCGCATACGTGGAGGATCGCAACGATGGCAATGCTGTTGGAAAAGGAGTTTCCTAAGATCAATATGGACAAAGTAATCCGGATGTGCCTGATCCATGATTGGGGAGAGGCGATCACAGGAGATATTCCTTCCTTTGATAAGACGGAGGAAAACGAAGAGGTAGAGAGGCAGGCGGTTGACAATCTGATTCGTATGTTGCCGGAGGACTCTTATGAAGAGCTGTCCGCGCTTTTTGCGGAGATGGACGCACTCGAAACGAAGGAAGCACAGTTTTATAAAGCGCTTGACAAGCTGGAGGCGGTGATTTCGCATAACGAAAGTGATATCAGCACTTGGATTCCGCTGGAATATGAGCTGCAGATGGTTGCTGCCACGGAAGAAATTAAGGGGTTTCCGTTTCTTGAGGAGCTGCGGGAGCGAATGAAAGAGGATACGAAGGAAAAGATCAGAAAAAGCAAGGCGGTTTAAGCAGAGGGCTATTTATGCAGACACAGTTTTCCAGAACGGAACTACAAATAGGAAAAGAAGCAGTGGAGAAGCTGCAGACTTCATCGGTCGCGATATTCGGCATCGGTGGAGTCGGCGGTTATGTTGTCGAGGCACTTGCCAGAAGCGGGGTAGGTACACTGGCTCTTTTTGATAATGACATGGTCAGCCTGACTAATTTAAACAGACAGATTATTGCGACGCACAGCACAATTGGTCAATACAAGGTAGACGTGGCAAGGAGACGGATATTGGATATTAATCCGAAGGCCAAGGTCATTGCAAACCGATTGTTTTTTCTGCCGAAACATGCGGAGGAAATAGATTTTACCCGATTTGATTATGTAGTGGATGCAATTGATACGGTAACAGGGAAAATAGAGCTGGTGATGTGCGCAAAGAAGGCAGGTATTCCGATTATCTGCTCGATGGGTGCAGGCAATAAGCTGGAAGCCTCCATGATTGAAGTTGCGGATATTTACCAAACATCGGTTTGTCCGCTTGCGAAGGTCATGCGCCGGGAGTTGAAAGCAAGAGGCGTAGAAGCGTGTAAGGTCGTATATTCGAAAGAACAGCCGAAAAAGCCGCTTCCGACGGATGAGATAACGAATAAAAGGCAGGTGCCGGCAAGCAATGCATTTGTTCCGGCCACGGCAGGTTTGATTATGGCGGGCGAGGTTGTGAAAGATTTGTGTGGGAGTTAGGATTTTATATTTGTGTAAAAAAAAGCACC
>CAZBRY010000160.1:0-5491 GCA_964494285.1 uncultured Lachnospiraceae bacterium | reverse complement strand
CATCCCCACATCATTGCCATTATCGCCGAATACCATTGTTTCCTTTCTGGAAATATGAAAGAAATCCTGAATTGTCTTAAGGGCATTTCCCTTATCAACAGAAGCATCCATAAAGTCCACCCACTCTTCTCCTGCCATGCAAGCCTTACATCGATCCTTCCATTTTGGAACAAGGATGTTCTCTCCGATTTCCCTAATACTATCTTTATGATATAAAGCAACCTTTATGATGTCAATATCTTCTTTCAAAATATCTTCCACAAGTGTAAATTTATTTTGATAGCCATAGGTAATCAAATCCAGAAACTCCTGATTTTTCGATTCCAGATAGGCTCCGCCGGCCGTGGAAACGACAACGTCCACACCCGGAAATCGTCTGGATTCTAAAATAAGCTCCCGCGCAATCTTTGGATCCATCGGCACGACTGAGATATCCGTACCGCGGCACCTGATATGCGCACCGTTCTCCGCAATAAAAATCATATCGTCCTGCACCTCGTCAAACAGCTTTACGAGACTGTAGTACTGTCTGCCACTCGCCACAACAAACAGGATGTCCTTTTCACGAAGCTTTCGCACTGCCTCGATGATTTCCGGATATACCTCATTGCTGCTGTCCCTCACGAGCGTCCCATCCACATCTGTCGCTACGAGTCGGATCATGGGCAGTTTTTTCTCACATACAGAATCCTCGGTCTTTGCAGGGCCGTCTCGCTCCACAATTTTCAACAGGCAATCCGGCATCTCAATAATTTCATCCGCATGGTTTTCCTTAAGCTCCTGCCTGTCCCGAAATCCCCAGAGTACACCTACCGTATACATTCCAGCGGACTTGCCTGTCTTCATATCCGTGTCGGTATCTCCGACATACACGCATTCCGAAGGATCTACGCCAAGCGAACGAGCGATATAAAAAGCCCCCTCCGGGCTCGGCTTGCGTTCCAAATCATCAGACTGTCCCTGTATCATCGTAAAAAGCTCTGTTCCAAACAAATCCTCTACAACCTCTATCGCCTGTTTGTGAGGCTTGTTGGAGAGAACGGCTAAAATCACACCTCTTCTTTTCAATTCTAAAAGCACTGCAGGCAAGCCCTCATACGGATGCACCCGATACATACAGAATTCTCGAAAATACTCCCTGTATTTCTCACGTAGTTCCTCATAACGGGTATATTCCGTATCGCCGTTATGGTAAAGCATTCTTCTCACAAGCTCACGCGCTCCGTCTCCGACAAATCGTTTATATCGTTCCGTCTCATAGGGCGGCATCCCAATCGCCCGAAGCGCAAGATTAGCGCTGTAAGCGATTGACTCCAAGGAGTCGGACAGCGTGCCGTCCAAATCAAAAATAACTGCTTTCATCATAGTATTATTCCCAGTTCCTTTATCTTTTTCATTGTCTTTGCGATCGGAAAACCGACAACGTTATTATATTCTCCGTGTATTTCCTTAATATAGACAGCGCACCGGCCCTGAATGGCATAAGCACCTGCCTTGTCCATCGGCTCACCGGTTTGGACATATGCCTCGATTTCAGCATCAGTCATTGAAACCATCACAACGTCCGTCACCGCATGAAAGGTATGAACACGCATCGGCTCCCGCTTTCTCAATTCATCTGTAAATGAACCTTCTTCAGCAGTGCTTCCCTCATCATAGACAAGCGTCACTCCCGTATAGACCTGATGCGTGTTTCCCTGTAGAAGCTTCAGCATCCGCTTTGCGTCTGCCGCATCCTTCGGCTTCCCAAACTTCATTCCACGAAAAGCCACAATCGTATCTGCGCCAATAATGAGATAATTTCTTTGATTTGTGAGCCGTTCCTGAATATCCAGTGCCTTCATGCGCGACAGCTCTTCGACCGCTTCCTGCGGTGCTTCCTTCGTGATGTTTTCTTCCTTATTACTGGCGCAAACCGTAAAGGCAATCCCGGCCTGCTCTAAAATATCCTTTCGGCGCGGGGAGCCTGATGCTAAAATAACAGTCTTCATATTGCTTCCTCCGGAATGAATACGCGCCCATTGCCTATCTCTTTTTTTTGCATTGCTTCCCCGACAGCTTCCTCACAAAACGTTTCCTGACTGTTCACAAGCACCTTGCCGCGCTTATCAATCTTTTCGTATCTGCCATCCGGACGCATTATATTTGCTTTGACATTATCTGAAAGCATCACCTCTAAAATGTGATACATCTTCACCTTTAAGCGTTCCGCTTCGACAGGAAACAAAATTTCCACACGGCGCTCCAGATTTCTCGGCATCCAGTCCGCAGAACTGCAATAAACTTCGGATCGTCCCGCGTTTTCAAAATAAAAAATACGACTATGCTCCAGAAAATTACCAACAATTGAACGAACGCTGATATTGTCGCTGATTCCGTGAAGCCCTACCTTAATACAGCAAATTCCTCGTACAATCAAATCGATCCGAACGCCCGCCATCGACGCCTCGTAGAGTGCCTCCATAATATCCGTATCGCATAAAGAATTGACCTTTGCAATGATCCTTGCCGGCTTTTTCTGCAACGCATTGTCTTTTTCTCGAGCAATCAACTCTAAAAAACGATCCTTCAGCCACAGCGGAGCCAGCGACAGTCTATTCCAGGATACAGGCTCGGAATAACCGGAAAGCATGTTAAACACCGCCGTCGCATCCTCACCAACCGGCTCTGCGCATGTCAAAAGACCAATATCTGTATATAGCTTTGCCGTCGCATCATTGTAATTGCCCGTACCAAGGTGGACGTAACGGCGAATGCCATCCTCCTCCCGCCTAACGACGAGCGTGATCTTGCTGTGTGTCTTTAATCCGACAAGCCCGTAAATAACATGGCATCCAGCTTTCTCCAGCATCTTTGCCCATACGATATTATTTTCCTCGTCAAATCTAGCTTTTAGCTCCACAAGCACCGATACCTGCTTACCGTTCTCCGCGGCCAGCGCAAGCGCCGCAATAATCGGCGAATTACCGCTAACACGGTATAACGTCTGCTTAATCGCCAGCACATCGGGATCCCTTGCGGCCTGACTGATAAAATCCACGATTGGCTGGAAGGTTTGATAAGGATGGTGCAAAAGAATATCCTGCTTACGAATCTGTGAAAAAATATCCTGATCAGAGAAAAGCTCACCAATCGGCTGGGGAGTATAGGACCACCTCTTTAAATGGTCAAATCCCTCCACTCCATACATTTTCATGAGAAACGTCAAGTCAAGCGGTCCGTTAATGCGGTAAAGCTCTTCGTCACCAACATCAAGCTCTTTACGCAGGATTTTTAGAAGACGTTTATCAATATCGTCAGCGACTTCTAAACGGATGACCTCTCCCCACTGACGTTTCTTTAATTGCCGCTCGATTTCCTTAAGCAGATCGGCCGCTTCATCCTCGTCAATCGTCAGATCTGCATTTCGCATAATACGGAACGGATGCGCACAGACCACATCATAGTTCAAAAAAAGCTTATGAATATTTCGCTCGATTATTTCCTCCAAAAGGATCAGCATCATTGGGCCGCCTAAACCCGGCACCCTTACAATACGCGGCAGCACAGCAGGCACCTGCACCGTTGCAAACTCCGGTTCATCCATGTCCCCCTTTTTTACAAGCAGTGCTCCGATATTGAGCGTCTTGTTACGAATCAGTGGAAAGGGGCGGGACGAGTCAACCGCCATCGGTGTCAGCACCGGATATACATTTTCTTCAAAATAGCGATCCACGTAGACGGATTGCTCTTTTGTCAGCTCTTCGTGCGACGATAGGAACAAAATTCCCTCCTGCTCCATAAGAGGAAGCAAAGAGCGGTTGTATGTAGAATATTGTAAATTCACAAGTTCATGCGTTGCTTCGTTTAACTTCTTAAGCTGCATTTCTGGTGTCAGACCGGCAAGATCCACTCCTTGATAGCCCACATTAACCATATCCTTTAAAGAGGCGACCCGGATCATGAAAAATTCATCGAGATTGGACGCAGTGATGCTCAAAAATTTTAGGCGCTCAAACAACGGGTTCATTTTATCCCGCGCTTCTCCGAGCACCCGCTCGTTAAATAAAAGCCAGCTTAACTCCCTGTTATAATAGTATTTCGGATTTTTCAGATCAACTTTTTCCACACCGCAGCCTCCTATACCGCACTCAGCTTTTTTTTATATTTCAAGACCGGCCGAATGCTAAATACCTCTTCAAAAAATACGGCCTTTCTCGCAAAAAAGCCCTGCTCCAACGTCATGTCCTCCGCTGTATCGACGGTAATGATCAGCTCTCCGGGCTTCTGCTGCAGCTTGATGCCCTGCAGCTTTGTACGGTAACTCCGGCAAATGCCGTCAGCAACCCGAAAGATCGCAGTCAGCTTTGCAATTTTTAAATAGGTGTCCCGTTCAATCGCTGACGATGAAACAAGCTCCTCATAATATTCAAAGCGCGCTTTGTTAAATTTTACGATATTAGCGACAACTTCCCGTTCCGCGTGAGAAAGTCCGATCATCTCCGTCGCCATAATAATGCTGTAGGAGCACTCCGCACCCTCCTCAATGCTCATATATTTTCCGCAGTCGCCAAGCAATGCCGCAATTCTAATAAGCAGCCGCTCGCGTCTGCCCATTCCATGTATTTTTTTCGTGCCGTCAAACAGCTCGATTGCTACCTTTTCTAAAAGCTGATTTCGTTCCGCGTTACCCATGTATCGTTTGCTCATGATGCCCGCGCAAGCGAGAATGTCATTTTCAAAGTCGTGCGCGCTGTGGATCAGCTTTTCCTTTTCCCCGTATTCATAAGCAATGCCGTCGCTTAAACTGACACCCGGCGCCCACAAAAGCTCCGCTTTGGTAAGCTTTAGGATCCGTTTGATCAGGCTCGCAGACGGCGGCAGCAGAGAAGCGCTTTCCTCTGCCATTCCAAGCGATTTAGCAATCCGCTCCGGCGTCTTTGTATGAAGAATTTCCTCAAACGCGCTAAATTGCTCCGCTGTGATTGTATCTCGGTCACCGCCGATTTTCTGCATGACATAAGAAATATAATCATCCACAATAATAATATTCTGAATGTCCCTGCCCTTTAAATAAATCCGTTTAAATGCACTCAATTGGTTATCAATCAGCTCCTCCAAAAGCTGTTCGTAATTATTCGTACGCGGCTTCAGATCAACGAGCATGTCCCGCATACGCAATATCCCTAAGCGAACATTTTGTGTCGTCACTAACCGCTCCTTATCAAATAAAGAAATTTGGATGCTACCGCCGCCAACATCCACTATCGCGCATCCTTTTTTGATTACCTCATTAAACTTTTCTCCGCGCGATGCGACCGCTTTATAATGCAAAAACCGCTGTTCCGAATTGCTTAGCACCTCAACCTTTAACCCCGTACGCAGCTTAATCTGCTCGATGATGATCATCGTGTTTTCCGTCTCACGGATCGCGCTCGTACCATATGCTTTATAAGCGTCTACTTTATAGGATTTCATCATTGCGGCAAATTCATTCAAAATAAGACACAGC
>CAZBRY010000159.1:806-5502 GCA_964494285.1 uncultured Lachnospiraceae bacterium | reverse complement strand
AAGCAGTTGAATGAAGTATGCATCGCAGCTGCCGGACGCGTGCTAAAAACGGTGACAACGCAGGCTGTCTATGAGCTGACGGAGGAAACGATCATCAATGCCGAGCATGTCTATACGCTGGAAATGCTTGGTCTTGAAAAAGCATATGAGGAGTTTCAGGAACAGAACAATACCGAAACGAAATTCTACTGCGTCGGCTATACGGTCGTCAAATATTTTCTAAACAATTATCCGATCGGTGTGCTCGAACATCATAAGGCTAAGCAGATTTCAGTGGAGCTGATTGCGACGTTTCTGCCTGATGAGGTTGTTGACGGACTTTACCGCGCCGTGGAAGCCGCAGATCTGCAAGTTGCAAATCTGACACTGGAGCCAATCGCTGCCATGCAGGGACGGAAGCGTCGTTTCCTACGGCATGATCCCAAGTGCAGGGGATGAGCTGACAGAAGTGATTTCTCAGCAATGTCTTGTGGATTTTGCGCAGGCGGAGAAAATAAAACTGGCCTCCGGAAGAAAGGCGGCCATTAAATATAAAGATATTATGGGGATTTCTCATAAAATCATGCCGGAGGAAGTGTTAAAGATCGTGGGCGGCGTGATGAAATCGACAGCAAAGGAAATTGCTGACAAGATTAAGGAGTTAAACGGAGGAAAATCAGTCAGCGCAGTGTTTATTGTAGGAGGAGGCGGAAAGGTAGCCGGTTTCACGGACGGCATCGCGAAGGAACTTGGTATTTCACCGGATCGGGTTGCTTTGAGGGGAGAAGAGGTATTAAGGGAGATCGATTACCAGTTTGAAAAGGCAAGACGGGATCCCATGTTTGTGACACCGATCGGTATTTGCCTGAATTTTTACGAACAAAAGAATAATTTTATTTTTGTTAATTTTAATGGAAAACGCGTGAAGCTATATGACAATGGACATCTGATGGTTGCCGATGCGGCGATGCAGGCAGGTTTTCCGAATGAAGGATTGTTTCCAAAACGTGGGAAGGAGTTGAATTTTACCGTTAATGAAAAGCCTTATATGGTGCGCGGCGAGCTTGGTGAGGTGGCAGCAGTCTTATTAAATGGAGAAGAGGTCAGCATCAATGCCCCAATACAGGCGGGTGATAAGATTCGTGTGCGGGAATCGACTGCCGGGAAGGCGGCGGAGCTAGAAATTAAGCAGCTATCCGAATACGACAGCACAATTTCGGTAATGGTCAACGAAAAAAAGATTATGCTGCCAAAATTTGCAGAGGTAAACGGTGTTTTGCAATCGGAATTTTACAGTATCAGGGAAAAGGATGCCGTCAAAATGCTGAGCTACTATACGGTTAGACAGATCGCTGAATTTATGGATGTGGTGTTAAAAAAGGATATGAATATCTACGTCAATAACAAGCTGGCGGACATGGATACAAAGGTCTATGAAAATTTTGCTGTGATTTGGACGATGGAGGAGTTGGATTTGTCCGATGTGGGCAAGGAAGAATCGGAGGAGCCATACATAAAAGCGGCTGAGGAAGAGGAGAAGGAGCCTGAGGGTCAAAAAGCGGAAAAAGAAATAGATGTGATTGTCAACGGAAAGCCGATACATTTATCAGGTAAGAACTCTTATATTTATGTAGATATTTTTGATTATATTGATTTTGATTTAACAAAATCGCAGGGGACGGCGGTGATTACAGAGCTGAACGGAAGAAAGGCGCAGTATACGGAATATCTGAGCGAAGGGGATCAGCTCAAAATTTATTGGATTTAGAGAGGAGCGGCCGACGGATAAGGACGGCCGGGATAAGGGGAAACGAAGATGGAATTGTGCAGCATTACGAGCGGCAGCAGCGGGAATTGTATTTATGTGGGTTCTGATCATACCCATATTATTGTTGATGCAGGCATTAGTGGAAAGAAGATTGAGGAAGGTCTGAATACGATTGGTTTGAAGACGGCAGATTTGAGCGGAATATTAATTACGCATGAGCATTCGGATCATATCGCGGCGCTAGGCATTTTGGCGAGGCGTTATGGAATTCCGATGTATGCGACAAGAGGGACGATTGCCGGTATTAAGGGAGTTAAAAACTTAGGAGAGATTCCGGAAGAGCTGTTTTGTGTGATTGAGGCGGATCGACCGTTTCAAATTCAGGATTTAGAGGTGAAGCCGGTGCGGGTATCCCATGATGCCATGGAGCCTGTCGCATATCGCATCGGACAGGGCTCCCGTACGGTTGGCGTTGTTACCGATCTCGGGAAATACGACGATTATATAGTTGACAGCTTTCGGGATGTGGAAGTATTATTATTGGAAGCGAATCATGATGTGAATATGTTGCAGGTTGGCAGATATCCTTATAATTTGAAACGCAGGATTCTTGGGGATAAAGGACATTTGTCCAATGAACTGTCGGGACAGCTCCTTTGCAGGCTGCTGCATGATCGGCTAAAGATGGTACTGCTTGGGCATTTGAGCGAGGAAAATAATCTTGCGGAGCTTGCTTATGAGACGGTACGTTTGGAAATCCTCATGTCGGATTGTGCCTATAAGCCGGAGGATTTTAAAATTTGTGTTGCGGGCAGAAAGCATTGTTCCAATCTGGTTGCCGTGTAGCCTGATCGGTACAGAAAAGCTATAAGCGAAGAAACGAGGAGAACAGTTATGAAAAAAGTAATTATTACGGTAGTAGGAAAGGATACGGTCGGCATCATTGCAAAGGTGTGCACCTATCTGGCAAATAACAGGATCAATATTCTGGACATTTCGCAGACGATTGTACAGGATTATTTTAATATGATGATGATTGCGGATTTAAATGATTCGAGTAAGCCTTTTTCAGATGCATCAAGTGAGCTGGAACAAATCGGCGAGGAGATTGGTGTCATTATTAAATGCCAGCGTGAGGAAATATTTAGTAAGATGCACAGGATTTAGGGGGGAACCATGATCAATATATTTGAAGTAAACGAAACGAATAAAATGATTGAGAAGGAAAATCTGGATGTCCGCACGATTACACTCGGCATCAGTCTGCTTGATTGTATAACGGACGATTTGGAACGTTTAAAGAAAAACATTTACGAAAAAATAACGGAAACAGCAAAGAATCTGGTTGCGACGGGAAAAGCAATTGAGTTGGAGTTTGGCATTCCGATCGTAAACAAACGAATTTCCGTAACACCGATTGCACTCGTTGGTTCTGCGGCATGCAAAACGCCGGCGGACTTTGCTTCGGTAGCAAAGGTGCTTGATGATGCGGCTAAGCAGGTCGGCGTGAACCTGATCGGTGGTTATTCCGCGCTTGTATCCAAGGGGATGACGAAGGGCGATGAAAATTTGATCCGTTCTATTCCACAGGCTTTGGCTGAGACGGATCGCGTATGCAGCTCTGTCAATCTCGGCTCGACAAAGACGGGAATCAACATGGATGCGGTCAGACTTATGGGCGAAATCATAAAGGAAACGGCAGAAGCGACAAAAGAGCGGGATTCCATCGGCTGTATGAAGCTTGTCGTATTTTGCAATGCGCCGGACGACAATCCGTTCATGGCGGGCGCTTTTCACGGCGTGACGGAGGCAGATGCGGTGATCAATGTTGGTGTCAGCGGGCCGGGCGTTGTCAAGACCGCACTTACGAAAGTGCGCGGTGAGAGTTTTGAAGTGCTTTGTGAAACGATTAAAAAAACGGCCTTTAAGGTGACTCGCGTCGGACAGCTTGTGGCGGGAGAGGCTTCTAAGCGTCTTCAAATCCCGTTTGGCATTATTGACTTATCTCTTGCGCCGACGCCGGCAATCGGTGACAGTGTTGCGGATATCTTGTGCGAGATCGGACTGGAGTATGTAGGTGCGCCGGGGACGACGGCAGCGCTTGCTCTGTTGAATGATCAAGTGAAGAAGGGCGGAGTTATGGCATCTTCTTATGTCGGGGGGCTTAGCGGTGCGTTTATTCCTGTCAGCGAAGATCAGGGAATGATTGATGCGGTGGAGGCAGGTTCCTTAACGCTTGAAAAGCTCGAGGCAATGACCTGTGTCTGCTCTGTGGGTCTTGATATGATTGCAATACCGGGAGCGACGCCGGCTTCGACGATTTCGGGAATCATTGCGGATGAGATGGCGATCGGCATGGTAAATCAGAAGACGACGGCGGTTCGCGTCATTCCGGCAATCGGAAAGGATGTCGGCGATCGGGTGGAGTTTGGCGGTCTGTTTGGATATGCACCCGTCATGCCGGTCAACCGGTTTTCCTGTGAAGCGTTTATCAGTAGGAAGGGAAGAATTCCGGCTCCGATCCACAGCTTTAAAAATTAAATGAGGATGATTTCCCGGCTGTATTCGGAACGAAACGGCTGCCTGAATTTTGCGGACGCGACCTGCTCGTAGATTTGCGCTACGTGAATATCCTCCAGCAGCATACGGTATGCATTTGTGCTTTGGAGCGTTTTTTGCGCATCGGCCAGCTTTGCGATCAGAGGGATCTCGGAATTTGCTTTTATTTTGGAAAACAGAGGTGCGGAATCCTTGCGAAAACCAAGGATCCGGGCATAGGAAACATAGCCGTCCTGGACGTAGTCCCCAAGGCGGCTTTTTTTTATGTCAAGAAGGATGTGAAGGAGCGACCGGCTGATGCGCGAATAGGTCAGTTCCTTTGTTTTCAGCAGCAGGCAGAACTGCTCAAAGCTTTCATAGTCATTTAAAGAAGAAGCGATGCGCGACGAA
>CAZBRY010000159.1:0-796 GCA_964494285.1 uncultured Lachnospiraceae bacterium | reverse complement strand
GCTCTGTAGAGACGTCCGCAAAGTCCGTCAGACATCCGGCAATACTGCTTTTATCGTTAAAACGCAACGCCGCTTCTGAAAAAAGCAAGCGGAGACGATAAGCAAGCAGAACAGAAAAATCATTTTCATAAATAGGAAAGGATTTTTGATGAATGTTTTTCAGCTCTCCCAACGCATAATCGGGCATTTGAGTCACCAATGTATCGAGGCTTTCCTGTGTTCTGACCGCGTGCCTGACAGCGGAAGCGGACAGCGCGCCTTCTTTTGTCTCATGATATCCGGACTGCTGTCTTGTGACCGTATGCGGAACGATGCTGCTGTGTTGTCTTAGCAGCGCTTTCAAATAGGCGATGCCGAGCGTGTTGTTCGGCTCTTTTAAAATTGCCTCCACGTCCATGGTGCCGCTGTTTTCAAGCTGTTCTCCGGAAGCCTTGGCATTTGCGAGCGCAAAATGCATTCCCTGCTTTAAAAACCGATTAAGAGCTTGCTGATAGGCGGGCGTTTCCTCTGCCGTACGGACGGCGATGGTGGATAGATCCTCCATATTGCCGTGCTCGCTGCCAAAGCTTAAGCGATTGACGCAGCCAAGCCGTTCCAGGAGAGAGACGGCGCCCATGGAAAAGTAATCTGCGCTTGCGGCGGCATAATAGACCGGCAGCTCCAGTACCAAATCTGCGCCCGCCTTAAGCGCCATTTTGGTGCGGGCATATTTATCAATAATTGCAGGAGCCCCTCTTTGCACGAAGTCGCCGGAGAGCACAACAATTATATAATCAGCATCCGTTTCCCTGCGGGC
>CAZBRY010000158.1:2404-5629 GCA_964494285.1 uncultured Lachnospiraceae bacterium | reverse complement strand
TATTCTTTTACGGACATCTTTTGCTAATTCCATCAGCTCATGGTACTGTAATTCTTTTATTTGTTGTGGTTTTTTTATTTTTTCTATCATAATATTACCCTCATAAATCGTGAATAATGATTTTCCCGCTTACTTCTTGGATAATCAATCTTGATTCAATCCATTTGTACAACTCATTTGTCCCCTTTTTTAATAATGATGAAAAGGGAAGGATTTCATTGCTATGAATATGTAGATCTGAACGTAAGTTTTTTAGATAAGTCGCAACTTTTGTGGAAGGAAGCTTGTCTGACTTTGTTGCTACAATGACAAATGGTATATTCAAAGATTTTGCATATTCTATCATCGCAATATCTTTTGGGTCTGCTTTATGCCTAATATCAACGAGCAATACCAAGCCCGCAAGCTGTTCTCTTTTACTAAGATAGTTTTCAATCATTTTCCCCCAGCGCTCTTTTTCCTCTTTTGCCACCTTCGCATAACCGTAACCCGGCAGATCCACGAAGTAAAGCTCTTCATTAATATTATAAAAGTTGATCGTCTGCGTCTTTCCGGGCTGCGACGATGTTCGCGCCAAAGACTTGCGATTCATCAGCGCATTGATTAGGGAGGACTTCCCAACGTTACTCTTTCCGGCAAATGCAATCTCCGGCAGCGTATTCTTCGGCAACACGCTCGTTATACCACATACTGTTTCCAAATTTACATTTTTAATTTTCATAGCGCTTCCTTTAGAATTTCTTCCATCGTATCAACATAAACAATCGTCAAACCCTTTTTAACTTCATCCGATATTTCCGCAATATCTCGCTCATTTTTACCCGGCACAAGCACTTTTTTTATGCCGGCATTCTTTGCCGCCAATATCTTTTCCTTCAATCCCCCAATCGGAAGCACGCGCCCGCGCAGTGTAATCTCCCCGGTCATCGCCACCTCCGCATGCACCGGTTTGTTTGTAATCGCCGAGTACAGCGCAGTCGCCATTGTGATACCGGCGCTCGGACCGTCCTTGGGGACGGAACCCTGCGGGATATGAATATGGAAATCGTTCTTCTTGAAAAAATCGGCCGCAATTTTGTGTTCCTTGCTAACCGAACGGATATAGCTGATACCGGCCTGTGCAGACTCCTTCATCACATCTCCAAGCTGTCCGGTCAATAGAATCTCACCCTTGCCCGGCATGACGTTAACTTCAATTTGCAGCGTATCCCCACCAACACTCGTCCACGCAAGTCCCCGAACAATACCTACTTCATCCGTTTCATTCACCATCTCATATTGATAACGCTCTTTGCCAAGGAACTTCTCCAGATTCTTAGGAGTCACTTTGATACTTGTCATATGCTCCTGCCAGATCTTCCTCGCCGTCTTTCTACAAATTTCTCCTATTTTCCGTTCCAGATTTCGTACACCGGATTCCCTTGTATAGCCGCGCACGATCCTTTCCAATGCTTTATCCTGAATAATCAGCTGGTCCGGCAGAATGCCATGCCTGTCCATCTGTTTTCCAATCAGATGCTCTCTTGCGATATGCACCTTTTCATTTTCCGTGTAGCTCGTAACCTCGATCAGTTCCATCCTGTCAAGCAGGGGACGCGGAATATCCGCCGTGGAGTTGGCCGTCGCAATGAATAACACCTCTGATAAATCAATCGGCAATTCTATATAGTGATCCCGGAACTTAGAATTCTGCTCGCTGTCCAGCACCTCCAGCAACGCCGAAGCAGTATCTCCTTTATAATCCCGGCTCATTTTATCAATTTCGTCCAACAGCATCAATGGATTTTTAACACCTGCATTTTTTAGTCCTGTCGCAATGCTGCCCGGCATCGCACCGACGTAGGTTCTTCGATGACCCCTGATTTCCGCTTCATCATGAACGCCTCCGAGGCTGATGCGAATATATTTTTTATCGAGCGCCCGCGCCACGGACTTCGCAATCGATGTCTTTCCCGTTCCCGGAGGTCCGACCAGGCAAATAATCGGGCTGTCTCCTTTTCTTGTTAGGTTTCTCACAGAAAGGAATTCCAGCATCCGTTCCTTAACTTTTTCCAGACCGTAGTGGTCAGCGTTTAAAATCTTCTCTGCATTATCAATATCCTTATTATCCTTCGACACCTTATCCCAAGGCATTTCGAGCAAAGTCTCAATATATCCTCTTGATACGGCGCTTTCCGACGAACTGGAGGCAATTTGTCTGAATCGGTCAATCTCTTTTTCGATCTTTTCCTTCACTTCATTTGAAGCCTTCAGTTTCTTTACCGTCTCCATAAAATGATCCGCATCCGACACGGAAGAATTTTCACCAAGTTCCTCCTTGATATAGCGCATCTGTTCACGGAGCACATATTCTTTCTGGTTTTTCTCGACGCGCCCTTTGACCTGCTCCTGTAAATTTTTCTTAATACCCAGAATTTCAATCTCACGGGATAAAATCCCGGTCAGTACACCAAACCGTTCTTTAACCTCCACTGCTTCCAGCAAACGCTGTCTGTCAGGCTGATTCATTGGGAAATTGACAGCCACGAAGTCAAGCAGCTCCGACAGACTTTTAGGCTCCTCAAACTGCTTTTCCAGCGTTTTTCCAATCTTCGGATTATAGGCGAGATATTCACCCAGTAAATCACGTAGAATTCTGACCATTGCAGTCAATTCTGCCGGCATTTCCAATCCTTCCACACCTGCTTCTTCCTCTGCACGATCCTTCTCTGCGTTTTCCGTTTTCGACGCTTCCCCGTTCTGCGGATACTGCTTTACTGTGGTAAGCAAATAGGCTGTTTCCTCCTCATCAAGGCCACACAGCTCGGCGCGAAAAAGTCCCTCCACAAGTACCCTCACAACACTATTGGGCAGCTTCAGCACCTGCTTGATTTCCGCAATCGTCCCGATTGTATACAAGTCTGACAGCTCCGGCTTTTTTGTCTCCGCCTCCCGCTGCGTCACAAGGAATACCTGCTGATCCTTCATCATCGCCTTTTCCACGGCGTGTATGGATGATTCCCTATTCACATCAAAATGAATAATCATTCCCGGCATAACGGTCAATCCGCGCAACGCCACTGCCGGTAATTTTTTCTTTGTTATTCTCGCCATTCTTTCTCCATATTCTCCATAATCACATAACGCCGCCTTACGGCGGCGTATGATCACAATAAATTTATTCCGCCCTTTTCAAAGGCGCTTCCTGATGCACCAGAAGCGGAGCGCTGATACCATCTACGGCTT
>CAZBRY010000158.1:0-2394 GCA_964494285.1 uncultured Lachnospiraceae bacterium | reverse complement strand
TATCATCCGATGGAATCCTGAACATCAGATCCGTCATCATCTTCTCCATAATAGAGCGCAAGCCTCTTGCACCCGTCTTTTTTGTGTGAGCCTTTTTTGCAATTTCCAGAATCGCATCCTTCTCAAAATCGAGGCGTACCCCATCCAGATCAAACAGCTTTTTATACTGCTTCGTAATCGCATTCTTTGGCTCCGTCAAAATCCTTACAAGTGCCTCCTCATCCAGCGCTTCCAGAGAAACATTAATCGGTACACGACCGACAAACTCCGGTATAAGGCCGAACTTCACCAAATCCTCCGGCTGCACCTGTGATAATAAAACGCCAATCTCACTTTCTTTTTTATCCTTTATTTCGGCATTGAAGCCAATCGACTTTTTATCCAGCCTTGCTTCCACAATCTTATCCAGACCCTCAAATGCACCCCCGCAAATAAACAAAATATTGGTCGTGTCTATTTGCAAAAGCTCCTGATGCGGATGCTTCCTGCCTCCCTGCGGCGGAACAGAAGCAACCGTCCCTTCTATGATCTTTAAAAGCGCCTGCTGCACACCTTCCCCTGAAACATCTCTGGTAATCGAGACATTTTCAGATTTTCTTGTGATTTTATCAATCTCGTCAATATAAATGATACCATACTGGGCACGCTCAATATCATAATCTGCCGCCTGTATCACCTTTAACAATATATTTTCCACATCCTCGCCAACATAGCCCGCCTCAGTCAACGCAGTCGCATCCGCAATCGCAAATGGCACATTGATTACCTTTGCCAGTGTCTGTGCCAAAAGTGTCTTGCCGCAGCCGGTTGGTCCTAACATGACAATATTGCTCTTCTGCAGCTCAACCTCAGAAGTTTTGGCCGATGTCACGCGCTTATAATGATTGTAGACCGCTACCGACAAAACCTTTTTGGCTTCCTCCTGCCCAACCACATTTTCATCAAGAAAATCCTTGATTTCCTGCGGCTTTAACAAATTGATGTCCGGTTCCTTTTCCTTCTTTTTGGGTTCCTCCTGATCAAATTCCTCTTCGATGATGTCCATGCATATTTCCACACATTCATCACAAATAAACGCACCGTCCGGTCCTGCAATCAGCTTGCGAACCTGTTCCTGCGACTTGTTACAGAAAGAACATCTAATTCTATCGTCATTCATTTTTCCTGACATATACTTTTCGTTTCCTTTACGCCCTTGTTGTTATGATCTTGTCGATCAAACCGTATTCCAAAGCTTCCTCCGCCGTCTTCCAGTTATCACGCTCGGTGTCCACTGCGATGACATCAATCGGTCTCCCTGTGTTTTCCGCCAAAATACGGTTTAGTGTCTGTTTTGTTCTGAGAATCTGCTTTGCCGCAATCTCAATTTCCGTAGCCTGTCCCTTCGCTCCGCCGAGAGGCTGATGAATCATGATCTCCGCATTCGGCAGCGCAAAGCGCTTGCCCTTCGTTCCTCCGGCAAGCAAAAAGGCACCCATGCTTGCCGCCATACCCATACAATAGGTAGCAACATCACATTTCACATAATGCATCGTATCATAAATCGCAAAACCATCCGTAACGGAACCGCCTGGGCTGTTGATATAAAAATGAATATCCTTATCCGGATCCTCCGCCTCCAAAAACATCATCTGTGCAACAATCAGGCTGGCTGTCGTTGCATTTACGTCTTCTCCAAGGAAAATAATCCGCTCCTTTAACAGTCTTGAAAAAATGTCATAAGACCGCTCCCCTCTGCTTGTCTGTTCAATGACATATGGCACCAAACTCATTTCTACTCCTCCTTGCTAACATTACGTCTTTCTATAAAACACGCCTATTTTTCCTTCGATTCCGCGACAATCAGCTCTACTGCCTTCTGGATCGCAATATCCTCTGATATCTGCTCTTTCTCATAATCACCGATGATCTCCTTAAGCTTATCAGTTTCCATCTGGTAAGTCTTTGCCATCTTTACGAGCTCTGCATCAAATTCCTCATCGGACACCTGAATGCCCTCTGCCTTAACAACCGCTTCCAGTACGAGCCTGCTTTGGATTCTCTTCAGTGCCCCCGGTTTCATCTGGTCTAAGAACTGATCCCTGTTCATTCCTGTGAACTGAAAATACTGTTCTAAAGACAGACCCTGCTGCTGCAGCCGACCAGCATAGTCCTGAGCCATCTGCATCGTCTGCGTGTTCACCATCGCGTCCGGAATTTCCATTTTGGAATCGCTGATAATTGCTTCAATTACCGCATCTTCCTTCTTGCCTTTCGCTTCGGAAATCTTTTTCTCTGAAAGCTTTGCCTTTACGTCCGCTTTGTATTCATCGAGCGTTTCAAACTCTGAAACCTCGCTCGCAAATTCATCATCCAGAGCGGGAAGCTCCTTTTCCTTAATTTCCTTTACTGTCA
>CAZBRY010000157.1:4333-5647 GCA_964494285.1 uncultured Lachnospiraceae bacterium | reverse complement strand
ATTTTATCGCGGGATAAAGACAATAATGACCATTCATAACTTGAAATTTCAGGGTGTTTGGGATGTTAAGACCGTGAAGGAATTGACCGGGCTGCCTGAGTATTTTTTCACACCGGACAAACTGGAAGCTTATAAAGATGGCAATTTGTTAAAGGGAGGCCTTGTGTTTGCGGACGCGATCACGACGGTCAGCAAGACGTATGCGGAGGAGATTAAACAGCCGTTTTATGGAGAAGGGCTGGATGGGCTGTTGCGTGCGAGAAGCAACGATCTTCGCGGCATCTTAAACGGGATTGATTACGAAGAGTACGATCCGCAGACCGATGTCTACATTGTCAACCCATATAACGCAAAGGATTTCAGAAAAGAAAAAAATAAAAACAAGCGTGCGTTGCAGGCGGAGCTTGGCCTGGAGCAAAATGATAAAAAATTTATGATCGGTATTGTCAGTCGTCTGACAGATCAAAAAGGGTTTGACCTGATTTCCTGTGTGATGGATGAGCTGTGCGGGATGGATGTTCAGCTTGTCATACTTGGTACTGGAGAAGAGCAATATGAGAACATGTTTCGGCATTATGACTGGAAATATGCCAATCAGGTATCCGCTAACATTTATTATTCGGAAGCGGTTTCCCACAAAATCTACGCATCGGCGGATGCGTTTTTGATGCCATCCTTATTTGAACCGTGCGGACTTTCGCAGCTGATGGCACTCCGATATGGGACGATTCCGATCGTTCGGGAGACCGGTGGTCTAAAGGATACGGTGGTGCCATATAACGAGTATGAGAGCACGGGAACCGGCTTCAGCTTCACGAATTACAACGCGCATGAAATGCTAAATACGGTGCGCTATGCGCAGAACATTTACGCGAATAAAAGGCGTGAATGGAATAAGATGGTGGATAGGGCGATGGCCGCAGATTTTTCATGGCAGGTATCCGCTTTAGAATATCAGGAAATGTATGATTGGCTTGTACCTTGATTTTTTGTTTTGCGTGCGGCGCATAAAATAACCCGGCTTCTTTTTAAGGAAGCTGGGTTATTTTGCTGATATCCGGCGATGCGATCAGGGAGTAATTTGTATAATAGACAACAAAGCCGGGCTTGCCGCCGTTAGGCTTCTTAATGTGCTTTTTCTCCGCATAGTCGATTTCTACCTTTCCCTGTTCCCGTCCTCCGGAATAGTAGGCGGCCAGACTTGCGGCCTCTTCAAATGTGCGGTCGGGCAGTTCATCACCGTTTGACTTAACGATGACATGGGAGCCGGGGATGTCCTTGGCGTGCAGCCACAGGTCCTCCCCCCGGGCGGCG
>CAZBRY010000157.1:1621-4323 GCA_964494285.1 uncultured Lachnospiraceae bacterium | reverse complement strand
AGCCGGGGATGTCCTTCGCATGGAACCACCAGTCATTTCCTAATGCAAATTTAAACGTCAGATTTTCATTCTGATAATTATTTTTCCCGACATAAATGTGGTAGCCGTCGCCGCTAAGATAATGGAAGGGCTTGCTTGTAACCTTCCCTTTTTTTGAATGGCTTTTTCTGCGGATATAACCGGATTCTACAAGTTCCTCCTTAATTTCCGTCAGATCCTCCTCGAGCAGGGCGATGTCTAAGGAGGTGGCAATGGATTTCAAGTGCTCGATTTCCTTTTGTGTCTCGGCGGTCTGTTCGCCGACCGCTTCCAGTGTTCGTTTCAGCTTGTTATACTTCTCGAAATATCTTTTTGCATTTTCTGACGGTGTAAGCGTTTCATCCAGCGGAATCGTGATCGTTTCGTTCGTATAATAATTATCGGCCTCAAAGGATTTACAACCGCAGGGGAGTCCGTAGCCGTAAGTATTGATTAACTCGCCGTAAACCTTATAGGTATCCTTTTTTTCGGTGTCCTTTAGCTGTTTCCGCTGCAGCTCATATTTTTTGACGTTTCGCTCAAGCGCGGTCTGTACGATTTTGCGCAGATCGGCGGATTTTTGGCGAATGCGTGTGACAGTATTTTTTTTCGCGTAATACGTTTCAAGAATATAAGAAATCGAAGGATTAGTCAGCGTATCCAGATCCTGATACTGCGTCAGCTGCAGGGCGGCAAATTCGACAGGAATATCCTCCTTCAAAACAATATTGGGCACAAAACTTTTCTTTGACACCGCTTCCATCAGCCAGACAAAATGATTGTATAAATGCAGCAGAAGTTCGCTGCTCAACGTATTTGCGGGCACGGAGGAATCGATGGAGGCACGGAACAACAGTTCTTCTGCCATGACAGGCGAGAATCCTGTCAGTGTCGTATAGACCGCTTTTGCGACAGGAATCGGCTTTGCGGCGAGAGCTGTTAAAAACTCATCCTTTTTAACAGTAAATGGGTCATATTTTTCCTGTGTCATCGGAATAAAGTAATCCCTTCCGGGCAGCACCTCCCGAACAGAGCTGACTGCACCGGAAATACGCTTGATGCTGTCGATGATCGTCTGATCGTCATTTAAGAAAATAATATTGCTGTGCTTGCCCATGATTTCGACGACAAGCGTTTTTTGACATAAATCGCCGAGCTCATTCAGATGTTCGATATCAAACATGAGAATGCGCTCTAAGCTCGGCTGCCTAATCGCGGTAATACGTCCGTTCTGCACATGCTTGCGTAGCAGCATACAGAAATTAGGTGCCGTCATCGGGCTGGGCTTGTTTGTTTCTGTCAAATATAAAAACGGAAGGGAAGCACCGGCGGAAATCAGTAGCCGGTATTGTCTGTTTCCTGTTTTAACCGTCAGCAGCAGCTCGTCATTTTCGGGCTGTGCGATTTTATAAATTCTTCCGTCTAAGATCGTGCGTGAAAGTTCATCAGCAATGCACGCAATTGTAATTCCATCTAAAGCCATAAGAGACCCCTTTTCTAAGTAACTTATTATTATCATATTGTACCTAGTGACAGTATAGAAGAAAATGATCAGAAAAGCAATTGGCTTGCTTGACGTTGTGAAAACGATAGACTATAATAAAAAATGATATGCAGCCGGAGGAAACAGTTGCGACTAAAGGAGAATACGGGATATGATAAAAAGCATGACGGGCTTTGGACGCCAGGAAATTTCGGACGAGAACCGGAAAATCACCGTTGAAATGAAGGCGGTGAATCACAGATATCTTGATATTAACATCAAAATGCCTAAGAAACTCAGCTTTTTTGAAGCCTCCATGCGTAATCTGTTAAAGGAATATATCCAGCGCGGCAAGGTGGATATTTTTATCACATACGAGGATTTTACCGAAAATAATTACAGCCTGAAATATAATAAAGATATGGCGGGCGCTTATATGAAGTACCTGAGGGAGATGGCAGAGCACTTTTCCATTGAAAATGATGTTCGGGTTTCCGCCTTATCTCGTTATCCGGAGGTGTTTTCGTTGGAGGAGCAGAACTTTGATGAAAAGGAGCTCTGGAACGATTTAGAAAAGGCGCTTCGCGGAGCTGCACAGGAGTTTGTCGCAACGAGGATTACCGAGGGTGAGAACTTAAAGAATGATCTGATTTTAAAGCTTGATGGCATGTTAGGGCATGTTGCCTATATTTCGGAGCGAGCTCCGGAAATGATTGCAGAGTACCGCGCGAAGCTGACGGAAAGAGTTACGGAGCTGCTTGCGGATGCAAAAATCGAGGAAAGCCGGATTTTGACGGAGGTTACACTGTTTGCGGACAAGATTTGTGTGGATGAGGAAATCGTCCGGCTAAGAAGCCATATTGAGCATATGAAGACGACACTCTTAGAGGGTGGAAGCGTTGGCAGAAAGCTGGACTTCATTGCACAAGAAATGAACCGGGAAGCCAATACGATTTTATCAAAAGCAAATGATTTGGATACATCCAACAGAGCAATTGATTTAAAGACGGATATTGAAAAAGTGCGGGAGCAGATCCAGAATATCGAATAAAAGCAGGCGGTGTGAATCCAATGAATAAAAAAGGAATTTTATTAGTTATATCCGGTTTTGCGGGTTCCGGAAAAGGGACGCTCATGAAGGAACTGCTGATGCGCTACGATAATTATGCGTTATCTGTTTCTGCAACAACGAGAAGTCCGA
>CAZBRY010000157.1:0-1611 GCA_964494285.1 uncultured Lachnospiraceae bacterium | reverse complement strand
AGAAACAAATGGTATCGATTATTTCTTTGTGACGAAGGAAAGCTTCGATAACATGATTGTGAAGGATGAACTATTAGAGTATGCACAGTATGTGTCCAATTATTACGGTACGCCGAGAGCGTATGTAGAAGCACAGATTCGGGCGGGCAAGGATGTCATTCTGGAAATTGAGACGCAGGGCGCGCTGATTATCAAGGAAAAATTTCCGGAGGCACTGCTTTTATTCGTTATGCCGCCGACAGTTCAGGAAACATATAAGCGCTTGAAAAAACGCGGCACAGAAACAGAAGAGGTGATCGGCTCCAGGATGAGGCGTTCTGCTGAGGAAGCTAAGGTAATGGAGCGATACGATTTTCTGTTTATTAACGATGATTTGGAGGAGTGCGTCAGGGCGTTGCACCATACGGTATTAAGCTCACATCACGCAGCTTTTCGAAATAAAGAAGCGATAGAGGATATCAAACAACAATTCAAAGAGTTTTTGGAAGGAGAATGATTTATGCTGCACCCATCTTATACGGATTTAATGAAAGTAGTAAACAGTGAGGTAGAGGAAGGCGAACAACCTGTTGTCAACAGCCGCTATTCCATCGTAATGGCGACCTCAAAAAGGGCGAGACAGTTAATTTCGGGCGCGAATACTCCCGTGGAAGGCGCAAAGGAAAAAAAGCCGCTTTCAGTCGCGATTGAAGAGGTGAATGACAGTATTATTAAAATTGTCGGTGATGAGGAGAGCTCGGAGTCAGAATGAAGCTTTTATTTATATCATTAGGATGTGATAAAAATTTAGTAGATACGGAGGTTATGCTCGGCATTCTGCAAAGGCATGCATTTGAGTTTACCGACGATGAAGCCGAAGCAGACGTGATCGTAATCAACACGTGCTGCTTTATTCATGATGCAAAAGAGGAAAGTATCCAGGCGATTTTGGATATGGCACAGTACAAACAGGATGCCGGAAACGGCGGCAGATGCAGGGCACTGCTTGTGACCGGCTGTCTCGCGCAGCGCTATGCGCAGGAAATCCGAACGGAGATTCCTGAGGTTGATGCGATTGTCGGAACGACCGCTTATGATAAAATTGCAGAGGCGCTTGAGGCCGTGCTTGCGGATCAGGAGGGCGATCGTTTTTCGGGAATTGAGGAACTGCCTGTGATCGAGGAGCAAAGGGTTGTGACAACCGGCGGTTATTACGCATACTTAAAAATTGCGGAGGGTTGCGACAAGTATTGTACCTACTGTATTATTCCGAAGCTGCGCGGGCATTTTCGGAGTATTCCGATGGAGCATCTTGTCAGGGAGGCGAAGCAGCTTGCAGAAAACGGTGCAAGAGAATTAATCCTTGTGGCGCAAGAGACAACGCTTTATGGACGCGATCTCTATGGGAAAAAGATGCTGCCGGAGCTTTTGCGCGAGCTTTGTAAAATAGAAGGAATTTGTTGGATTCGGCTTCTTTACTGTTATCCGGAGGAAATTGACGACGAGCTGATCCGGGTAATGAAGGAAGAGAACAACATCTGCAATTATCTAGATATGCCGATCCAGCATGCGTCGGATGCGATATTAAAGCGCATGGGCAGGCATACGAATAAGCGTCAGTTGACGGATATT
>CAZBRY010000156.1:5107-5696 GCA_964494285.1 uncultured Lachnospiraceae bacterium | reverse complement strand
GATTCTTACCCTGTTTTTAATCAGAATTGCAAACTTGTTTCGCAATTACCTAATACATGCTAAGAAGCAGAGCCAGTCCTACTTGAAGCGGTACTTCAAAAAGTGTAAAATAAAAGCTGTTAAACGTTGCATTCAAGACTCGGCTGTCCTGAAACAGCCTTGTAAAATTCCGTATGCCTGCAAATGAAATATCATTCATAAAAATATTCATATTGATCAGACTGATGACCAGCGACGCAATCAATGGAGCAAATACAAATATTGTCAAAATTGTCATCGATGGCAGAATGAAAAGATAAGCGCTTGTTTGATAACTTGGCTGATATTTTTTCTTCTTATTCATGATACTTCCTTTCTATGGGGAGAGCAGAAATATTCCGCTCTCCCCGCGTTCAACAGGTATGCTACTGCGCAAGAACCTTATCCATCGCTGTGACCGCTTCTGCCAGCGCGTCCGCAGGCTTTTGGGCGCCCGTCATCACCTTTTCAAACATTGGAATCATGACATCGTTATCGATCTGGCTTGCAAGTGAATAGCCCAGGTTATATGATCTTCCGATTTCCGTTGCCTTTGAAATAGAATTCAGTA
>CAZBRY010000156.1:470-5097 GCA_964494285.1 uncultured Lachnospiraceae bacterium | reverse complement strand
TTTGACCAGACCGGGAAGCCGTTTCGCTGCGACCATTCTTTTAAAACGTCGTCTGTCAGCCAGTATTTCATAAACTGATAGACCGCCTGCTTCTTGACATCATCTGTTCCCTTCGGGATAACATAACTGCATCCGCCGGCCGGTGAAAAAGAGCCTGCGCTTCCGGCCACACAAGGAGCAATACCAAAATTGATTCCCTGCTCCCTTAATCCGTTGATCTGCCACGGACCACTCATGTACATCGCAATTTGTCCCGCTTGCAGCATTGTGTCCGCATCAGAACCTGTCACATTTTGAGGACTTACTTTTTTGTTTACAGTCAGATCCTGAAGCCACTCCAAAGTCTTTAAATTTTCCTCTGAATTCAAGAGGTTCTTATTTGTCCCCGGATCATCTGCGTCACCACCGTTTGCCCATAAAAACTGCATATAGGTCGCATTTGTCGGCAATGCCAAACCATACTGATTTCTAGAGGAATCCGTCAGCTTTTCTGCATATTCGGTAAGCTCCTCTATCGTGGCGGGCGGCGTCTCAGGATCAAGCCCTGCCGCTTCAAACAAATCCTTATTCCAATACAAATAAGAAACGTTGTACTGCATCGGCGTACCATACAGCTTCCCATTTACATAGGAAAGCTCTGTTACATTTTCCAAGAAGTTGCTCTGATCCACCCCTGTCGCATTCCAAAAATCGCTGATGTCCTCCAGCGAATCATTGCTCACATAAGGAGCAATGTTTTCTACACCAAATAAAACCATGTCCGGCGCCGTGCCTGTGGCAATTGCTGCCGGCAGCTTCTGCTGCAGTGTATCATTTGGCATAATATCCATTTGAATTGTAATATTGTCTGTGTTTGTTGTGTTGTAGTGATCCACGATTTCGCGCAGGATGTCTCCGTCAGATCCTGTGAATACATTCCAGAACTGCAGAGTCACCGCTTCCCCTTCTCCGCCATCCTGCCCTTCTGTCTTTGGTGCTTCCGCCTTTGACGTTTCCGTCTTTGCTGTTTCTTCGGCGGCTGCTGCTTCCTGCGCCGTCCCTTGTTCCGCTGCCGCCGAGCCGCATCCGGCCAACAACACTGCGGTCATTGCTGTTACCAATACATTACATAATAGCTTTTTCATTTCCATACCTCCTGTTAAAATTTGTTTACTGGTTGTGTACACGTGTACGCGCTCCAATTTTTACGCAATCCGGACGCGGAATAATTTTGTCCGCCACGGGATTGCGGAATAGCGACGATGGGCTCATTAAAATGAGCACGATGATTTTATTAATAATAATTGTCTACTTTGCCTTTGCGTTCACGTGTACTCTGTATTTTCATTATACACATTGTATATTTCTTGTCAATCCTATTTTTAATTTATATTTTTTAATAGTTCGATTAGCTCCATATCAGAGGGTGTCAGTTTAACATTTGTGCGATAGTTCTTCCCTTCCGGCGTCGTAACGCTGACTTCGATAACCGCATTTTCACGAATTCCTTCCTTTGCGACTGCCTTCATAAAAAGCGGGAATTTGGGATGATTTGTTTTAAATTTCTTCCACGCCTCCTGTAACTGTAACAATGCCATTGGATTCATAAAAAAACCTCTTTTCTTTTGATCATAGTATTGTGCTGCTTTCTGTATTTTATCACATCGCTCTTTTTCTCTCAAGCTTCTGCCTTTTCTTAAGGTATTCTTAATATTAATGTCTCTTGATGGGAAATCATGCGCGTAGCAATTGACATTCGTGTATAAAACCAATAAGATAGAATATATATTTAATGAAACATTTTTAAGACATTTCACATGTGGGATACGCGAGGGAGGTATGAGAATGGAACAGGAAAAGGATACGGAAATAGCACAGGCTAAAAAGGAAAAGAAGGCTGCAGACTTGAGGGGAATCCTCATCGCTTTGATTCTAGGTGCCAGTTTGATCGTATGTGTCATCATTTTGGCACAAAGCGTTCTGACCTATAAGGGAACAGGCCGCAGTGAAGGAATTACGGCGACCGGATCGGCAAGCTGTGATTTCGAAGCAGATCTGATCGTGTGGAGAGGTAGCTTTTCTGCTTACGCAGAGACGACAGACAGCGCTTATCGTACGATCAAGCATGATGCGCAAATGGTAAAGGAATATCTTGAAGAAAACGGCATTCAGGAAAGTGAAATGGTATTTAGCTCCGTCAACATCAGCAAGCACTATAACTCTGTTTACAATGATGAGGGCAATTATGTCGGCGATGAGTTGGTCGGCTATGATCTCTATCAGGATGTTTCCGTTTCTTCTACAGATGTAGATAAGGTAGAGAAAATTTCAAGGGATATTACAGGTTTGATTGAATCCGGCATCGAATTCACCTCGGATTCTCCGGAATACTACTATACGAAGCTCGACGAGTTAAAGCTTCAGCTCATTGAAGATGCAACCAAAAATGCAAAAGAGCGGATTGATCTGATTGCCTCAGGCGCAGGCAGCCGGGCTGGAGATTTATCGGAAGCAAGCCTTGGCGTATTCCAAATTACCGCCAGAAATTCCGCCTCCGAGGAGTACAGTTATGGTGGTACGTTCAACACGTACTCCCGCAACAAAACGGCTACGATCACAGTCAGACTGAATTATAATGTAAAATGATTTTATTGTCCGTCCAATTACAAATGCAGATAATGCAAAGGGGCAGCCGGAGCGAGAGCGCATTACATCTTTCGCCGGCTGCCCTATTTTTTGTCCGTATTTTCTTCCTCCTTCAGGCCGGTAACAAAGCTTTTGCTCCATCATAAGATATAGTAAATGCAAATGATATTTCATTCAAATTTTTAGGAGGACTTTTAAATGGGCATGCCTATTATTGAACCCGGAGACGGAACAAGATGTCAAGCCATTACCGACATTATCTCATCTGTTGCCTTAGAGCAGGCAGCGCTTTCCCATATTTTGAATGCAGAAGGTGAAAAGTTACAAAAGGTTGTGGAATGTGAAACGACCCCTGCACAAATGCTGGAAGTCAATAAATCAGTACAGACGACAGTAAGCGCCATTACAAGGCTGGAAATGGTACTTCAGGCAAAACTTGAACTGTTTAGGGATTGTCTGTGCGACGAATGTGAAATAAAATAAAATTTTTATCAGGCATGATAACGGAGGTATTTTATGAATCAACTTCATTCCTGTCTGCCAGTTTTGACCGGCTGCGGTGATACAATCAATCATATGGCATTTGACGGATGCGCTTATTATTGTACGCTTGAGTGCAAATGCGAAATTATGAAGCTGGGTGCCTGTCTGGAACCGCTGAGCAGGCATTATGTGTGCAGAGAATATGACTGCATTTGCTATGACAATATTGAAAATTGCTTTTGGGTCTCGTCAAAGGAGTGCAGCCATAAACTGTTTAAGCTTGATTGTGACATGAAAGATGTAGAATGCCTGAATATTTGCCAAATAGACTGCCAGGGAGCAATCACCGGCATCTCCTTTGATTGCTGTGGCAATGTACTACTCGTTTCTTTCCCCTGTCTGGTCGCCAAAGTAGAGAAAAACAGCGGAAGAGCCACCGTCGTCTATTCGGCAACGCGAGAAGAAATAACAGGTGTGCTCGCGCTTTGTCCCTGCACGCTTCTTGTTGTATCGAGAGGGAATCTTCAATTGATCGAGATATTGGATTCCGAAGGAAACACCACTGAAAGCTTTTGTATTGATGAACCGCATCTAGTGAAGAACCTGCTATTTGACCCTTGCGAATCTGATTGCCCATACCCGCCGATTAAAGCATTTACCTTTACAAAAAAAGAGTATCATCCATGCCTGTGTAAATGGGAAATTTCTTACGAAGACTTATGTTTTATTCCCCATGAGTGCAATTATCAATGCAAGAAATGTGACTGTGACGGCAAACCAGAGCCTGAGCATGATTCCTGTACCGATATTATGGAATCCATCGCTTTGATTGAAGCGGCGCTTGCTCATATATTAAATGCCGAAGGAGAAAAGCTTCAAAAAGTCCTTCAGGAAACAAATGACATTGAAAAAATACTGTGTGTCAATCACGAGATTGGTAAAACCATTGTGCAGATTACCCATCTGGAGCATGTACTTCATGCAAAGCTTACCGCCATCATCGACTGTGAGCCATGTAAATAATTCTGGGGAGTCTGTCTGTTTAAAGATTTAACAACTGATGGAACAGTGCCAAAAGTGTGAGGAACTTCATATAATAAATCAAAACAGACAGCCTTAATGAAAATATGGAGGTTATTTTATGGCTCAAATTACAAAGACCGTCGACCGAACAATGGTAAACGGCTCTGAAGTATTTATTTATACAATTAATGCCGCTTTCAGTGGATTAGTACAGCCGGCTCAAGAGGGGAAAATTATAGATATTTTTCCAAACGTAATCCGTTTTACGCTTCCTCCGGCCGAAGGACAAATAAAAAGTATTACCCAGACACCCGTAACAGGAGGCACACAAGTATCGTTCAACTTAGGTCCTGTCAACGCAGGTACCTCTCTGTCCTTTACAATTGCCTGTTGGTTCGGACCCGGCCGGACAGACGGCGACGTTTATATAAATGATGTAGATTTAATTGCCGATAATATAATCGTGGCACAGACATCCGCCCCACCTGTCACACTC
>CAZBRY010000156.1:0-460 GCA_964494285.1 uncultured Lachnospiraceae bacterium | reverse complement strand
TTATTTTATCAAAAACCGTTCAGCCCTCCAGTCTCGTGAGACCCGGACAGGAGCTGACCTTTTCTTTTACCTTGACTAATAATAATGACCCCGGCGCTGAAATTAACAACGTTGTGATCGTCGATACGCTTCCCGCACAGCTCGTTCCCGTATTAAGCTATCCCCCGATAGGAATTGATGTGCCTACGGACGGCTTTTCTGATCCGTCTGCCAACGGTCTAACCGGAACTTGGTCAGGAAATACACTGACGTTCCAGATTCCAAAGTACAGCGGCGCCCGCTATGTCATTACCTTCAAGGCAACGGTTTCGGAGGATGTGACACCGGGTGAACAGTTTATTAACACGGCTGCATGGACTGTCGACGGCATCTCGCGAACGAATGCGTCCCTCACACTCAATGTTTATAATCCAGCCATCGATGCATTCAGTCTGTTCAAGCTTGGACCCCGCACTACGAT
>CAZBRY010000155.1:0-5760 GCA_964494285.1 uncultured Lachnospiraceae bacterium | reverse complement strand
GCAAAAGCAGGAGCGGCCGGATTTACGGATGACGGCATTCCGATCATGGATGAAGCGCTGCTAAAGAAAGCTTTCCTGCGCGCGAAGGAATTAAATGTGCCGATCAGCCTGCACGAAGAGGATCCGAGGCTGATCAGCAACAACGGCATCAATGCAGGGAAGGCTTCGGACGAGCTTCATATTGGCGGCTCGCCGAGAGAAGCGGAGATATCGCTTGTAAAGCGGGATTTACAGATCGCACTTCAGACGGGAGCGGACGTCAATATCCAGCATATCAGCTCGAAGGAAGCGGTCGCGCTCGTCAGGGATGCAAGGAAGCTGAGTCCTCATATTTATGCGGAGGCGACGCCGCATCATTTTACGCTGACGGAGGAAGCGGTGGCGGTATACGGCACGCTTGCCAAGATGAACCCGCCTCTTCGGACAGAGGAGGACCGGCTTGCGATCATAGAGGGGTTAAAGGACGGCACAATCGGGATGATCGCGACGGATCATGCGCCGCATAGCGCAGAAGAAAAGGCAAAGCCTCTTACAGAAGCGCCAAGCGGAATCATCGGGCTTGAAACAGCGCTGGCGCTCGGCATTACGGAGCTTGTAAAAAAGGGATACCTGACGCTGCCGGAGCTGATCGCGCGCATGAGCACAGGACCGGCGGAGCTTTATCATCTTGAAGCCGGCACGCTTGCGGTCGGCGCAACGGCAGATATCGTGTTGTTTGATGAACAGGAAACATGGACTGTGAAGGAATTTGCTTCGAAATCATGCAATTCGCCGTTTACAGGCAGGGAGCTGACCGGTAAGGTGAAATATACGATATGTGAAGGGCGCATTGTTTATCAGGATCACGAATAGATGATAGATACATGAGGTAAGAGATGGAAAAAGTAAAAAAAGAACAGGGCATTATATTGTCACAGGAGCAGATTGCATCGGATGTTTACAGCATGTGGATTAAAACGTCCGTTGCGAGCGGCGTAAAGCCCGGACAGTTTGTTTCTGTCTATACGAAAACAGACAGCAGGCTGCTTCCAAGACCGATCAGCATTTGTGAAAGTAGGGAGGATGCGCTTCGCATCGTCTATCGAATCGTCGGAAACGGCACGAAAGAGTTTGCGAACTATCTTGCGGGCGATTCCATTTCAATGTTAGGCCCCCTCGGGAACGGTTTCCCGCTGAGAGAGGAGCCGGCCTTTTTGATTGGAGGCGGCATTGGAATTCCGCCTATGCTGGCGCTTGCAAAAGAACTGCGTTGCGAAAAGGAAATCATTGTCGGCTATCGGGACGAGCTGTTTTTGCAGGAGGAACTTGCAAAATATGGTCACGTAACGGTCGCAACGGAGGACGGCAGCTCGGGAATAAAAGGAAATGTCATGGACGCGATTGTGAAGAAGGGCTTGACCGCAAAGGTTATTTATGCCTGTGGTCCGACACCGATGTTGCGTGCGGTCAAACAGTACGCCGCAGAAAACGAAATGGAAGCCTGGCTGTCGCTTGAGGAGCGTATGGCCTGCGGCGTCGGCGCCTGCCTCGGCTGTGTATGTAAATCAAAGGAGCAGGATAGCCATTCCCTTGTGCATAACAAGCGGGTGTGTAAGGACGGTCCGGTGTTTTTGGCTGAGGAGGTCGAGCTATGAGAAATACGAAGGTATGCATCGCAGGCGTCGAGTTCAAAAATCCAGTCATGACTGCATCAGGGACGTTTGGCTCAGGAATGGAATATTGCGATTTTGTAGATTTGAACAGGCTTGGCGCAGTCATCACAAAGGGTGTGTCCAACGTGCCGTGGGAGGGCAACCCAACGCCGCGTGTGGCAGAGACATACGGCGGCATGATAAATGCCATTGGCTTGCAAAACCCCGGCATGGAGCTGTTTATTAAACGAGATCTTGCATTTTTGAAGAACTATGACACGAAGGTGATTGTCAACGTATGTGGAAAGAGTATCGAGGATTATGTTGAGGTCGTAGAGCGCCTTTCCGGCGAAGCAGTCGACATGCTTGAAATCAACGTTTCCTGCCCAAATGTCAAAGAGGGTGCAATTGCTTTTGGACAAAAGACAGAGGCATTGTGCAAAATCACAAAGGAAATTAAAAAGAAAGCGAAGCAGCCGATTATCATGAAGCTGTCTCCAAACGTGGCGGATATTGCCGAAATGGCAAGAGCCGCGGAGGCATCCGGTGCAGATGGGATTTCTCTGATCAATACGTTGACTGCGATGAAAATTGATATCCATAAAAGAAGCTTTGCGCTCGCGAACAAAACGGGCGGGCTTTCGGGGCCGGCGATTAAGCCGGTAGCGGTTCGCATGGTATATCAGGCAGCTCATGCGGTAAAAATTCCGGTGATCGGTATGGGTGGCATTGCGAATGCCGAGGATGCGATCGAATTTATGATGGCGGGTGCCACTGCAGTGGCAGTGGGTGCGATGAATTTCCATAACCCGTACGCGACGACCGAGGTGATAGACGGAATCGATGCCTATATGAAGCAGTACGAGGTCAGGGATATTACGGAGCTGGTCGGCTGTGTCAATTGAATAATGAAATAACGGTTGCACGCATACAAACCTTTCTGACTGAATAAAATGAATAAAAGAAATCAGTCAGGGAGGTTTTTTGTGTTAATTAAAAGAAAAAATATACATATGGATAGAATCAAATGCAGCGCTTCCACGCAGATGACGATTGACGCGGATATAAATGTTCCCGATTCGAAACCTGATGTGACAAAAATTCTGCTGGAGAAGGGATGGATTAAAATAGAAGAGGTGAAAGCCCTTGAAAATCAGGTGCTCGTGCGGGGAAATCTCTGCTTCGCGTTTCTTTATCAGTGTGAGTATGGGGACAGGAACGTAAGCTGTATGGAAGGAAAAATACCATTTGAAGAAATGGTACATGTCGAGGGTGCAAACAGTCAGGATACTGTAAAGGTGCGTAAGCAGCTTGAGGATTTGAGTATCGGAATGATTAACTCGAGAAAAATAAGTGTGCGTGCAGTTGCCGTTCTCGAACCGGAAATAGAAGAGCTTTATGACGAAGAAGTACTGTATGACGTAGAGGACGTTCCGATGCTGCAGAAAAAGACAAAGCAACTCCTGACGACAGAGGCGGTCATCGAGAAACGAGATATGCTGCGAATCAGAGAAGAAATTAAAATCCCCTCTAATCTGCCGAATATCTTTGAAATTATCTGGGATACGGTGCGCATTTGCTCGCTGGAATTTAGGGTTGGGGATGGGAAACTCTATGTACAGGGAGAAATACAGGTGTTTTTTCTGTATGAAGCGGAGGGAGAGGACGGCAGACTTGTTTATTTTGAAACGAAGCTTCCGGTCAATATGCAGCTTGAATGCAGTGACTGCACAGAAGACATGATTCCTATCATTCGTTATGATATCATTGACAGACAGCTTGAAATCAGGCCGGATGAGGACGGCGAGGATCGAATCGTAGAGACGGATATGAATGTGGAATTAGAGATCAAGCTTTATCGCGAAGAAAAAACAGATATTTTGGAGGATGTCTACGGTGTGACAGAGGAAGTTACAGGTGTATTTAAAACAGGCCATTACAGGAAGCTGTTTTGCAATGAACGAAATAAATGTATTGCAACAGGCCGGATTAAGATGAATCCCTCAAAGTCGCAGATGCTGCAGGTATGTGCTGTATCCGGTGAGCTTGCAATCGACGATACGACCGTGACCGAAAACGGAATGCAGGTGGATGGCGCAGTAGAGCTACAGCTTTTGTATACAGATTTAAAAGAGCCAAATAAATTTTTTGCGGCAAACGGTTCCGTTCCGTTTGCGTGCAAGGTCGATGTGAAAAATATGAATGCCCAAACTTCACGTTTTTTTGACGCGACGATTTCCCAAATCACCTTTTCCATGCCGAACAATGAGGAGGTGGAAGTAAATATCCAGATCAATCTGCATCTGTCCGCTTTTCAGAATATGGAGGAGGAGTTTTTAAATGATATCCGGATCAGTGAGTTAAATTCGGAGAAAATGAAAGGGCTGCCAAGCATGATCGGATATATTGCGAAGGAGGGGGATACGCTCTGGCAGCTTGGGAAGAGATATTACGTGCCGATCGGTCAGATTGCGGAAGCCAATCATTTGACGACACAGGAGCTGCATCGCGGTGATAAGCTGATTATTGTCAAATCTATGGAGAAAAAAATATAAAATCCTACTGAATAAAAAGAGCGCTGCAAGATTGTCTGCAGCGCTCTGAGATTAATTAAATAATGCCGGCTGATGTATTTTGTGCTTGTGACTCCTCAGCCCATTGATCAAATTTACTCATCACCGAATCATAGGTTTTTGAAGAAATTTCGGGAAGTGCCTTACCCCATGTCTTGGTAGCCTGCTTGAAGCCCTTTTCAAAGGCACTGCGCATCTCTTCAATCGAATCGGGATCACCGCCCGTCAATGCTTTAGCCATCTCAAGAATCCTATCGGACGTATTTTCCACACTCCAATAGCCACCCTCGGAAATGGCTTTTTGTGCTGCCTGCTTCGCAGCGGCGGTCACGGTAAAGTTTCCACTTGCTAAAAAGCTCCAAATACTGTCTGACTGTGCGAGTGCATTCCCCTGACCAGTCACAGCCTCACGCACAATCTTCATCAGGCTTTCCTGACGGGAAGCCGCATCAGCCTTCAGCATTTCAACAACAGACGTATTGGGCTGATAGTTGGTTTTTGCGACAGCAACAGCATCCGCATCGGCGCTTTTTTCGTATACAACGCCAGCTTCTTCCGCAGCGGAAGCTGTTTTATTCTTTATTTCCGTATTGTCGGTTGATTTTTTGGATTTGGAATAGGCGCTGTAAGCGTCCGCCTGCGAATACCCTAAAACTCCGTTTACATTCATATTAAGACCCTCCTTGGTTGACAAAAGCGGCACTCATCCTGTTGCCGCAGTTAATGAAACAGTAATTCTCATTTATTATATCGACTGATTTTATATATATATTATACCATTTTTTGTACTTTTTCCAAACTTTAAAAATCACATTTAAAAATATAGTGTTGGACTTCTTAGAAAGCCACTTGAAAAACCATATGCAAAAATGGTAAGATAAGTGTGACCCGGTATACAAAGTACAATAGGGCGAAAAAAGTACAAAAGGGAGTACGGGTTTTTATGGAGCAGATCAATTTAAAGGCGATGGCAAAGATTAATCTAGGTCTTGATGTTGTGAGAAAAAGGGAAGACGGATATCATGAAGTCAGGATGATTATGCAGAGCATTCACCTGTATGATAAGCTTTATATCGCAAAGGTGAAGGGGAGCGGCATTTTCGTCGAGACGAATCTGCATTATCTGCCGACAAATGAAAACAATTTGGTCTATAAGGCTGCAACGCTTTTAATGGACGAATTCGAAATAAAGCAGGGAATTTCAATTCGGCTACAAAAATATATACCGGTATCTGCGGGTATGGCGGGCGGAAGCACGGACGCAGCCGCAGTATTATACGGGATAAACCGCCTGTTTCGGCTTGGTCTTTCGACAGAGCAGCTTATGGAACGGGGTGTAAAGATCGGAGCGGACGTGCCTTACTGTATTATGCGTGGTACGGCGCTTTCAGAGGGAATCGGGGAAAAGCTGACTTCGCTGCCGCCCATGCCACCCTGCCATGTGCTGATCGCAAAACCGGGAATCAGTGTATCGACTAAATTTGTATATGAAAATCTGAATGTGCCGGCGCTTCAGTTTCACCCTGATATCGACGGAATTGTTAGCGCGATCAGGG
>CAZBRY010000154.1:0-5790 GCA_964494285.1 uncultured Lachnospiraceae bacterium | reverse complement strand
CATTTGCAAAGGCGGATTTAAAGGAGCTGGAGCAGGATATCCATTCGACGGGCTTTTATCACAGCAAGGCAAAAAATATCATTGCGTGCTGTCAGAGACTTCATACGGAGTTTCATGATGAGGTGCCAAGTACGATCGAGGAGCTGACCTCGCTGGCTGGGGTCGGCAGAAAAACGGCAAATGTTATTCGGGGAAATATATTTTTTGAACCAAGTATTGTTGTAGATACGCATGTGAAGCGGATTTCCAAGAGACTTGGCTTTACAAAGGAGGACGATCCCGAAAAGGTGGAATACGATTTGATGAGGGTGCTGCCAAAGGATCACTGGATTTTATACAATATCCAGATTATTACATTCGGAAGAGACATCTGCGGGGCACGTAGTCCAAAATGTGAACGCTGCCGTCTCACAGATTATTGCGGCTATTATAAGAACAGATAATGACTTTGTTAGGAAAACAGGTAAAATCATGAAAAACAGCTATATCGCATTGGACTTGGAAATGACGGGTTTAAATCCAAAGCTTGATAAAATAATTGAAATCGGTGCCGTCAAGGTGATGGAAGGAAAAATTGAGGACACGTTCGAGGCGTTTGTCGAGCCCGGAAGGCAGCTCCCGGAGGAGGTGATCCGCCTGACCGGCATTACAAACGAGATGTTAAAGACCGCGAGGGCTCCAAAGGAAATATGCCCGCATCTTTACAAGTTTTTGGACGGATTCGTGCTGCTTGGTCATGGATTGCGGTTTGACTATTCTTTTTTAAAAAAGTATGCGATCAATCTGGATATTGAATATGAAGCGGAAGGAATCGATACGCTGAAGCTGGCGCGCAAGCTTTTGACCGGCGTAGAAAGCAATCGGCTGTCGGATCTGTGTGTCCATTTTGGAATTGAGCATCGGGCGCACCGGGCGCTTTCAGATGCGCTTGCCGCCCATGAGTTATATCAGCGATTTTTGAAGGGATTTTTCAGTGAGGAAAATAAAAGCCTGTTTGAACCGGTAAAGCTAAATTATTCTGTAAAAAAAGAATGGCCTGCGACGAAACCGCAAATGGAACACTTACAGACATTGCTTGATTATCATAACCTGCGTTCCGAATATGAAATTGCTTCGATGACTAAAAATGAAATTTCCAGATATACGGATCAGATCATTCTTCGATATGGAAGGATGAAGAATAAATAGATTTTTGTTTTAGCTGCGCGACAATGGAGTCTTTCATCAGGCAATGCAGCGTCTCAGCGGCTTCGATCAAGGCTTCGATTTTTTCATATTTCTGTTTTTCGGCGTAAAGGTCAGCGAGCAACAGATAACATCCCTTGATATCTGTTTTACAGATTATAGAAAATTCAAGGACACGGGCAGCTTCCTCTTTTAACCCGAGCGTACATAGTTCTTTTCCCCAGCTATAAAGTGTTCGTGCGAGAATGGTATAATTTTGGTCGTAATCCGATAGCACGTTGAGATTGGAAACACCGTACTGCAGCTTTAAATCGGTATTGGAAATGCCGGTCAGATTGACGATTTTGCGTTCGGAGAGAGATAACATTTGATCCTGACAGTCTTTCAGCGCTTCGTTTTCCGTATTTTCGATGAACGGAAGCGTCTCAAGCGGAATCACAATATAGGGAAGTGTATCAAGGGATTGTTTTCTTGTGCTGTTAGCACGCCGTTCCTTTTCCCAGAAGGATTCCGTATTAAAACGCGCTTTTCTGTTTGTCCTGCCCATATAAAACCAGATGGAGGCAGAAATGACGGCAATGGTTGCAAAAAGTGAAAATTTCATTTATAATTACCTTTCAAAAGAGGTGAGAATGATGAACTTCAATAGTAGCAAATCAAAAAAAATTATTTCCAGCATTATCATAATCATACTTGTATTGGCAATGGTAGTACCGACGTTCCTCTATTTTGTATCATAAATACGGGATACTGTCAATTATCATTGTTACTTATGACCGTTGCAGAAACAGGGCTTGGGATGTTATACTAAACCAGTAGGAATGTTTTCATCTGTTGCAAAAGGAGTGACGGTTATGACTGTAAGAAAACTTTTACAGACCATTACAATTTTATTGATTATTATATGCATATCCGCACTTTCTACAGAGGATGTCCATGCAAAACGCAGTTTCCATATTTTTGGAGGGGCAGCTACGATTGGCGTCGATGATTCTGAAGAGGATGAGGAAGCACAGGAGAGTCAGGGCAACATTGTCATTGACTTTGAAGTTGCGCCCGCAGAACCGGCGGATCTATCGGGGACCATTAGCAAGGGCGTACTAATTGGTGCCGTAGATGTATCAGGCATGACTTATGACGCGGCGAAATTGGCTGTTGAGTCTTATGTGAAGACGCTTCGCACAAAGGAAATCAAGTTAATATCGGTGGAGAATAACCAGTCCGTCACTACGGCAGGAGACCTGGGAATGGATTGGATCAACGAGGATGTTCTTGTTGAGGCGATCTCACTTGGTAAGTCAGGAAATCTCGTCAGCCGTTACAAATCGCTTAAGGATTTGGAACGGGAAAATAAAATATATCCGTTGGAGCTTCAGTTTGACCGGGCAGCAGTCCGGTCTGTTGTGGAATCACAGGGTGAACAATATAATATTGAAGCTGTGGATGCAGCAATGACCAGAGAAAATGGTGTATTTCATGTGATAGCGGGGCAGACGGGTCATGTTGTTAATGTAGATGCTTCCGTCGCACAGGTTATCGATACGCTTGCTTCATGGAACCGGGAAAGCATATCTATTCCATTGCAGGTGGATGTGGACGAGCCGCGAGGGAAGACAGAAGATCTTGAAAAGGTGAAGAATGTTCTTGGCACTTATACGACGAGCTTTTCAAGCTCGGGTTCCGAGCGTTCCGGCAATGTGCGCAACGGCACAAGATTGATTAATAGCACGCTGCTTTATCCCGGAGACAGCTTTTCTGCATATGAAAAGGTGAATCCGTTTACGGAGGAGAACGGCTATTATTTGGCGGGTTCCTATTTGAACGGTATGGTTGTTGAAAGCCTAGGGGGCGGAATCTGTCAGGTTACCTCGACGCTTTATAATGCGGTGATTCGTGCGGAGCTGCAAATTGATGAGCGCTATAATCATTCAATGATTGTGGGCTATGTGCAGCTATCCTCTGACGCAGCAATTTCGGGAACCTCAAAGGATTTTAAATTTACAAACAATTTGGAATATCCGATTTACATCGAAAGCTACACGACAGATGATAAGAAAATTACGTTTAACATTTATGGGGTAGAGACGAGAGAGTCAAACCGCACCGTGGAGTTTGAAAGTGTAGAGATCAGCAGAACGGATCCTGTGGAGGAAAGAATTATTGCGGATGCAGGCCAGCCGGTCGGCTATATCAGTGTACAGTCGTCACATACCGGCTATGTCGGCGAGTTATGGAAGGTCGTTAAGGTAGACGGTGTAGAAACAGAGCGCACGAGAATGAATAAGAGCACCTATGCAGTTTCTCCGCGGACGGCTACGGTCGGAACGGCGGCGGCGGATCCGAGCATTGTGGCTGCAATTCAGGCGGCAATCGCAACAAACAGCATTGATTATTGCAAGAGCGTGATTGCACAGTTAAATGCGGCAGCAGCGGCCGCGGCGGCGGGTACCGCGCAATAATAAACGAAAGAGTTCGTTATGATTGCGTATAAAACCAGTTCATGTTAAAATAAAGACTAGAAAAATAAGGATATGATTGAACATGAAGATTGGAAAAGTACCTGAGAATGTTTTAAAAAGATCGATCATTAAACAAATAAAGACAAAAAGAAAAGAAATCCTTGTCGGAGCAGGCGTAGGTGAAGATTGTGCTGTCATCGCGCTTGCTGATGACGAGGTTTTTGTTATGTCTACGGATCCGATTACGGGCACCTCACATGATATCGGCGCGCTGTCTGTTCACGTCACAGCGAATGATATCGCATCCTCCGGTGCGGAGGTCATCGGCGTCATGCTCAGCGTACTGCTTCCTGAAAACACGGAGGAGGCAGAGCTAAAGGATATGATGAAGCAGGTGGAGGAAACCTGCGCAAAGCTTCATATCCAGACGATCGGTGGGCATACGGAAATCACAAAGGCGGTCAATCAGCCGATTATCACAGTGACAGGCATAGGAAAAGTGAAGAAGGATCGGCTTATCACAACATCCGGAGCGAAGCCCGGGGAGGATGTCGTCGTGACGAAGTGGATCGGATTGGAAGGGACTTCAATTATTGCGAAGGAAAAGGAAGAGCTGCTTCTTTCTAAATTTGCGCCCTCTTTTATTGAAGAAGCCAAGGGTTTCTCTCATTATTTGTCGGTCGTTCCTGAGGCCGCCGCCGCGGTCAAGTCTGGCGTCAGTGCGATGCATGACGTGACAGAGGGCGGCATTTACGGCGCACTTTGGGAGATTGCGGAAGCTTCCGGCGTCGGACTCGAAATTGATTTAAAGGAGATACCGATCAGGCAGGAAACTGTTGAACTATGCGAATTTTTCGGGTTGAATCCCTATGCTTTGGTTTCGAGCGGATCCATGCTGATGACGGCGCCTAACGGACATGATTTGATGCGGCAGATTCATAAGGTCGGCATTGCGGCAGCCGTTGTCGGAAAGGTGACGGCGGGTAAGGACAGGGTACTGCTGAATGATGAGGAAAAGCGCTTTTTAGAGCCTCCCAAATCAGATGAACTTTATAAGATATATGAATAAAATCAGAGAGTGAGGGGATTTTGAAAATGAGAAAACAAATATTGTCATTTATTGAGAAAAATAGCAGAGTAGAGTTAAAGGAGCTAGCGATCCTGCTTGGTCTGACAGAGGTTGATGTGGCGAACGAGCTTGAGGCGATGGAGAGGGAAGGCATTATTTGTGGCTATCATACGCTGATCGACTGGGATAAAGTTACGACGGAGCGCATCAACGCGTTGATCGAGGTGCGTGTGACACCGCAGAGGGGTCACGGTTTTGATTCGATCGCCGAACGTATTTACAAATACCCCGAGGTAGAGGCTACCTATTTGATTTCGGGCGGCTATGACCTGCTTGTGACGCTTGAGGGCAAGACTCTTCAGGAGGTGGCGCGCTTTGTTTCGGAGAAGCTGTCTACGCTGGAATCCGTAATCAGTACGTCCACGCATTTTATTTTAAAGAAATATAAGGATCATGGAACGATTCTTCACAAAAAGTATGAGGATGAAAGGATGATAGTGACGCCATGAGAAATCCATTATCAGAAACTGTCGTCACGATCAAGCCATCGGGGATCCGTAAGTTTTTTGATATTGCCAATGAAAGAAAGGATACGATTTCTTTAGGCGTCGGCGAGCCGGATTTTGATACGCCGTGGCATATCCGCGACGAAGGTATTTATTCATTAGAAAAAGGGAGAACCTTTTATACATCCAATTCCGGTTTGATGGAGCTGAGGATCGAAATCTGTCATTATTTAAAAAGAAGGCTTGGTTTGGATTACGATCCTAAAAATGAGGTAATCGTAACAGTGGGCGGGAGCGAGGCAATTGACATTGGTCTGCGCGCGATGATCAATCCGGGGGATGAGGTATTGATCCCGCAGCCGAGCTATGTTTCCTATGAACCTTGTGCGATTCTGGCAGGTGCAAAGCCGGTCATTATTGAACTGAAAAATGAAAACGAATTTCGTCTGACGCCTAAGGAGCTGTTGGCAGCAATTACGCCTAAGACGAAAATCTTGATTATGCCTTATCCAAATAATCCGACAGGTGCGGTCATGGGAGAACAGGAGCTTCAAAAAATAGCGGAAATCTG
>CAZBRY010000153.1:5186-5868 GCA_964494285.1 uncultured Lachnospiraceae bacterium | reverse complement strand
TGCCGGCACAATTAATAAAAAAAACCGGAGCGGTTTTACCAAGTCCGTGCAGAATACTTGCGAGTGCAGTGTTTAAATATAAAAACGGACAGATAAAGCTTAGGGTAGTAATGAAACTTCCGGCTAGTCGGTTATGAAACAGGAAATTTCCGGCAAAGTCTCCGCACACAAGAAAACCGAGCATGCAGACAAAACCGAACGAGATACATGAGGCAGAGGTACGGCGTATTGTTTTTAAAAGAAAGCGATTATTTCCTGTTATTTCAGATTCGGATACGACCGGAAGGAGCATAACGGCGGCAGAATTTGTGATTGCGGATGGAAATAAAATAAAGGGAAGCGCCATGCCGGTAAATATTCCATAAATACTTAAGGCATCGACAGTCGAATAGCCGTAAGTTTGCAGTCTGCTGGGGATATAAATGGCTTCCAAACTACATAAAAGGCTGATAATTGTTCGGTTCGCGGTGAGCGGCAGCGCAAAACAAATAAGCTCATCAAATACGTAGGTGAGGGAAGGCCGCTTGGCAGCAACGGCAGATTTCCACGAAGAAAGTGTGGGAGCAGGCAATTGTCGTTGAAATTGGTGTTTCAGAAACAGAACACATAGAAGTACGGAAAACAGCTCTCCTACGATTGTCCCCATGACGACAATGGTGAGCGTAAAGGGGCGCGCCGTATA
>CAZBRY010000153.1:3444-5176 GCA_964494285.1 uncultured Lachnospiraceae bacterium | reverse complement strand
GGGCAGTCTGGAATCTTTGATACCAAAATAAAATCCGCTGATGCAGGCATGGATGCTTTCAAGCGGAAGGGAAAATGCCAGAATTTTCACAAGCGGCTCACAACGTTTTTCTAAAATCAGTTTTTCAGAAATAAATCCTGCATTACAATAGAGGACGGTAGCTAAAAAAACTGAAATAAAAAGAGAAAGGGTGCAGCCGCAGAGTAAAAACAGCTTTGCTTCCCGTTCGTTCGGCTTCGCATAGGCTGCGGCAACAAAGCGGGAAATTGCACTCTGTATGCCGGCTGCCGCAATCGAAAAGCAGATGACGAATACGGGAGTGACGAGTTGGTAAATACCGAGTCCTTCTGCACCGATTGTCTGTGAAAGGAATATTCTATAGAAGAAGCCTATAATTCTGCTCAAAAAGCCCGCAAGTGTCAAAATCAGTGTTCCCGTGATAAGCGGATGTGCGTTTTTTTCGTACATAAAATCACCTGATTACATTTGCTTTAGTATATTCATTGAGGTTGATTGACAGAACGAAAATGTAGTGCTATGATTCATATAGATGAATACGAAGTGGTTTACTAGGAAATGAGATAGGAGTGCTGAATTATGAATAAAAGAATCTATTTAGACAACGCAGCAACGACAAGAACGGCACCGGAAGTAGTAGAAGCCATGCTGCCATATTTTACGGAGTTGTATGGTAATCCAAGCAGCGTTTATGAGCTTGCTTCACAGAGCAAGAAGGCAACAGTAGAAAGTCGTGAGACAATTGCAAAAGCGCTTAATGCGCAGACAAATGAAATTTATTTTACGGCGGGCGGTTCCGAGTCTGATAACTGGGCGCTTAAGGGAACGGCAGAAGCATATGCCGCGAAGGGAAAGCATATCATCACATCGAAAATAGAGCATCATGCGATTTTGCATACATGCGAGTATTTGGAAAAGAAAGGATTTGAGGTTACCTACGTCGATGTAGACGAAAACGGTATTTTGCTCATGGACAGCCTGAGAAAGGCGATTCGCCCGGATACAATACTGATTTCTATCATGTTTGCCAATAATGAAATCGGTACACTCCAGCCGATTAAAGAAATTGGTGAGCTTGCTCAGGAGAAGGGCATTTTGTTTCACACAGATGCGGTACAGGCATTTGGTCAGATCCCGATTGATGTGGAGGCGTATCATATTGATCTGCTTTCTGCGAGCGCCCATAAACTGAATGGGCCGAAAGGAATCGGTTTGTTATATATTAAAAAGGGTCTGAAGCTGCGCGCCTTTATACATGGTGGTGGACAGGAGCGCGGCAGGAGAGCAGGTACGGAAAATGTGCCGGGCATTGTTGGCTTTGGAAAGGCGGTGGAGCGCGCACTTTCGATTATGGGAGAGAAAACGAAACAGGAAATTGCGTTGCGGGATCATCTGATTGATAGGATTTTAAAGGAGGTTCCTTATACGCGACTAAACGGAGACCGGATCAATCGGCTTCCCAACAATGTGAATGTCAGCTTCCGTTTTATTGAAGGAGAATCATTGCTTATTATGCTCGATATGGAAGGCATCTGCGGCTCCAGCGGTTCTGCATGCACATCCGGTTCCCTGGATCCGTCACATGTGTTATTGTCGATCGGATTGCCGCATGAAATCGCGCACGGCTCGCTCCGCCTGACGCTGAGCGAGGAGACGACAAAGGAGGAGCTTGATTATACTGTGGATCAGGTTAAGGTTATCGTAGAAAAGCTTA
>CAZBRY010000153.1:1103-3434 GCA_964494285.1 uncultured Lachnospiraceae bacterium | reverse complement strand
GTCGCCGCTTTATGAGGATTTTTTGAAAAAATATCCGCAGGCATAGGCTTTGGGAATAAAAATCATAAACTACAGGAAAGAGGAAAGCATATGTATAGTGAAAAAGTAATGGATCATTTTTCGAATCCCAGAAATGTAGGAGAAATAGAAGATGCGAGCGGCGTCGGCACGGTCGGAAACGCCAAATGCGGTGATATCATGCGCATGTACCTTGATATTGATGAAAATCTAATTATCAGGGATGTGAAGTTCAAGACGTTTGGATGCGGCGCCGCTGTTGCAACGAGCAGCATGGCAACAGAGCTTGTAAAAGGAAAAACCGTCCAAGAGGCACTACAGGTGACTAACAGGGCAGTTATGGAGGCGCTTGACGGTCTTCCGCCGGTAAAGGTGCATTGTTCCCTGCTCGCAGAGGAAGCAATTCATGCGGCGCTTTGGGATTATGCTGAGAAAAATCACCTCCATATTGAAGGCCTCAGCAAGCCGAAGTCCGATATTCATGAAGGCGAAGAAGACGGAGAAGATTATTAGATGAAAAAAAAAGTGGTAGTCGGTATGTCTGGCGGTGTGGATTCCTCGGTAGCGGCCTATCTGCTAAAGGAGCAGGGTTATGAGGTCATTGGAGTAACAATGCAGATCTGGCAGGATGAGACCGAGGAGTGTAAAGAAGAGAATGGAGGCTGCTGCGGCCTTTCGGCAGTGGATGATGCAAGGAGGGTGGCGCAGCTTCTGGACATTCCCTATTACGTGATGAATTTCAAGCAGGAATTCAAAGAACGGGTCATGGATTATTTTGTGGAGGAATATTTGCAAGGCAGAACGCCGAATCCGTGCATTGCCTGCAATCGTTATGTAAAATGGGAGTCCCTTTTAGACAGAAGTCTGGGGATTGGTGCGGATTATATTGCAACCGGACATTACGCGATGGTCATCAAGCTGCCAAATGGCAGATATACGCTGCAGATGGCGCCTTCTGCAAAGGATCAGACCTATGCGCTTTATAATTTGACGCAGGAACAGCTGTCTCATACGCTCATGCCAATCGGCAGTTATACGAAAACGCAGGTTCGGGAAATTGCAGAAAAAATAGGAATGCTTGTGGCGCAAAAACCGGACAGTCAGGATATTTGTTTTGTGCCGGACAATGATTATGGCCGTTTCATTCAGGAAACGGTGCCGGAACGCATGCCGGGAGAGGGCAATTTTGTTCTTACGGACGGTACGGTCGTCGGCAGACACAAGGGTGTTGTCCATTATACAATCGGACAGCGCAAGGGTCTGCACCTTTCGATGGGACATCCGGTATTTGTGCGGGAAATCAGACCTGAGACAAATGAGGTTGTGATTGGTGAAAACGATGATGTATTTACAACGGAGCTTTTGTGTAGTAGCCTGAATGCGATGGCATCGGAAGAAATTGAAGATAAAAAGAGAGTGACGGCAAAAATCCGCTACAGTCATAGCGGAAGCCCCTGCACCCTTTACAAAGCCGGTTCGGACAGCTTACGTGTCACTTTTGATGAGCCGGTCCGCGCGGTAACGCCGGGACAGGCTGTCGTCTTTTATGAAGATAACCATGTATATGGCGGCGGCACGATTGTACGATGAAGTGGTAAAGTATTATAATTTTACAAACTCCGCCGTCCTGTTTTTAAAAATAGTATAATATTTAAAACCGCATTCCTTCAATATGGAAGAAACTCGATCGAATTCATAAGCGATATGCTCTGGTCGATGTGCATCTGAGCCAATTGTGATAATTTCACCATTGAGCGCCAAATAGCGTCTCAGGATATCCTCTGTCGGGTTCGGATGCGCCAGTCCATATCGAAATCCGCCCGTATTGATTTCGATGCCCTTTCCTCGTTTGATTAATTCATGCAGAATGCTATCCAGAAGTTCTGCATACTTTTCATAGGAATAGAATCGATCCTGATTTGGTCCATAGCGTACCGCGTAATCCAGATGGCCGTAGACATCAAAACCATCAAATGAATAAATATTTTCCAAAATGCTTTCAAAATATTCCCGGTAGGCTTCTTCTTCGGGGCGTCCCTCATAAAAATCAGGGAAATAAGGATCTTTCCTGTGGCAGAGATGAGAGGAGCCAAGAATAAAATCGAAGGGGTAATCTACGATATACTTCCTATAGAAATCGGCAACGTGAGGCTGCAAACCGAGCTCAATACCAAATAGCACCTCGATCTGTCCCTCATAGCGCGTGCGCAGAGCTTGATAAGTCGCATAATAGGCGTCGGTATCCACTTCAAAATCAGGATCCATTGGCGTGCGGCGCACATAATCCTTATCCATATGCTCCGTAATGCACAG
>CAZBRY010000153.1:0-1093 GCA_964494285.1 uncultured Lachnospiraceae bacterium | reverse complement strand
CCTGTTCGATCATGGAAGCCATCGGCGCTTCGCTGTCGCTTGAAAAAGAAGTATGAAGATGAAAGTCGCCTGTTATTCCCATCAGTTTTGTCTCCTTGATTTTGCCGGGATTTAGATTACTCCGGATCTTTTTTTCATCAGTGTATTATCAGCATATTTATTTATAGTATACAGGAAAAAATAAAAAAAGGAAAGGAAATCGGATTGCACAATAGAAAATACAAAGATATCTCAATGATTATTCAAATTGACACTTGTAATTTCTATGTAGATTAGGTAAAATATATCTGCTGATAAAATTTGCGCGCTTTATTATTGCGTGCTTAAGTTTTAATTATAAACCTAGGAGGAATTTTAAAATGGCAGTAAAAGTAGCAATTAATGGTTTTGGTCGTATCGGTCGTCTTGCATTCAGACAGATGTTCAATGCTCCGGGATACGAAGTAGTGGCAATCAATGATTTGACAAGCCCTGAAATGTTGGCTCATCTTTTAAAGTATGATTCGTCACAGGGTAAGTATGCGTTGGCTGATAAGGTAGTAGCCGGCGATGATTCTATCACTGTTGATGGAAAGAAGATCACAATCTATAAAGAGGCAGACGCTTCCAAACTTCCTTGGGGAGAGTTGAATGTAGACGTTGTTCTTGAGTGTACAGGCTTCTACACATCAAAGGAAAAGGCTTCTGCTCATATTACAGCAGGCGCTCGCAAGGTTGTTATTTCCGCACCTGCCGGAAATGATCTTCCTACGGTTGTTTACAATGTTAACCATACAATATTAAAGGCAGAAGATACGGTTGTTTCCGCGGCTTCCTGTACGACGAACTGCTTGGCGCCTATGGCTAAGGCTTTAAATGATCTTGCAGGCATCAAGTCCGGTATCATGAGCACAATTCATGCTTACACAGGTGATCAGATGATTCTTGACGGACCGCAGAGAAAGGGTGACTTCAGAAGATCCCGTGCCGGTGCGATCAACATCGTTCCGAACTCAACAGGCGCAGCTAAGGCAATCGGTCTCGTTATTCCTGAACTGAACGGCAAGCTGATTGGTTCTGCACAGCGTGTACCGACCCCTACAGGTTCTACGAC
>CAZBRY010000152.1:0-5881 GCA_964494285.1 uncultured Lachnospiraceae bacterium | reverse complement strand
TACCCTATATAAAAGTACCCTGAAAAGTGCTATAATCCGTTTTGTAAAGTCTGTTTGTTTGCATAGCAAACAGACAGCTGGAGCAGTTTGAGAAAAAATAAATTCCACCTGTCAATTCTGAAAATAATTGGATTTTGACTTGCCGGTAGTTATCTATCTGCTCATAAAATATTTAATAATTCAAAGTGTCAGGTATTGATTACAGAAGACCAGCTTCTATTAGAAGTCCTTCCAAGTAATCCGTATATTTTTGCCAAGTATCCGTTTCTTCATGAGATTCCTTTAAATAGCTTTCGAGGGCCTGGATATCATCAAGTGCATACTGATATTTCTGCAAGAGTTCTTCGTATGAAAGATTATTCTTCATATGCAGCCTCCTTTGAATTGTTCGACTCAATCAATGCCGGTTTTAGCATGACTTCGTCTGGGGAGACTTTTTTCAGTCCTGTTAAAAGCGGTATTCTTTTGTCTAAAAGCAGGTCTGCAAGGTCAAATGGAGTAGTACCATTTAAGCTGTCTCTTGCTGTAGAATTGATATGGCTTGCCATCCGATTAATGTCTTCTTGGGTATATTTGTACATGCTTCTTCCTTTTGGAATGACGTACCGTATGTATTCGTGGTTCTTTTCTAATCGTGCTTTTTGGTTGGATACATAAGGATCACAATAGAAAACATAGGTGCGGTGTCTGTCATCATCATCTGTTTCAATATCCCATGGGTTCTTGAATTCAGAGCCGTTGTCCGTTAATAGGACAGGGAAATACTTACGGAACATACGAATCCCCAAGGTGTCTGAGAGTGAATTGATTGCATCAATTACACACTTTTGTGTACAGGAAGGAAGTAGTATTACAAGCATAAAACTACAGCTTCTGAATAGTAAAGTAAGAAGACATTTGCCGGCAGCACGACCTCCTTTAACAGTATCCATTTCTACTACATCAACATCAGGATGTGCTTCTATAAATCGTTCAAAGTCAACATAAGTGCGTTTATTGCGATATACTTGTTGCAAATTTTTAGTAGCACGTGGAGCAGATTTTTTCTTTCTCTTTTTGTAGCGGACACGCCTAGGCAGATCAATGTTTCTTGCTTGGAAAATACGCTGATCAAGATAGTTGTAAAGCGTTCTTCTACATACAGGAATTTCATCTGCATGTACTGCAAAAATATGACTTAAAGGCTGGCCCTTTAGAATTAATGGAGATATTAATTCATTTAGTTCCTGTAGTTCTTCGGGTGTCATGTTAATACCAGTTCTAGATTTTGTAAGGGTACTTTCATAAGAAGCTTGAGCTTTGAAAGCAACATAATGATATTTTAGCAGCTTGCAGGTATTGAAGCGTGTACATGCGTTGCAGACATAAGGCGGCTTGGATGGCTTGCTACATTCCCAAGGCCTGTAATAAATACAGTAAGGTGTAGGATCCTTTTTATAACAGTAACGACATGCATATTTACATTTCTCAAGTCCGCATACATGACGCTCAGAGCAGTCACCATAATACATGCAACCTCTGCACTTGGAACGATATTTGTTGGCTTCATGCATAATTCTATGAAGTCGGACTTCTTTTGAGATAGTAGAGGAATCCTTGCCTAAGATTGAAGCAATGTAGGAAAAAGTACTTCCCTGCTGAAGCTCTTGCTCAATAAAAGTTCTATCAGATAAGGTCAAATGTTTTTGATTATGTGGTGAATTTTTATCCTTATTCATGGTCAATCCTTTCTGACAGATAGATAACCAAGTAATATCATATCAAAAACTATGTGCAGAAGTAAATTCCACTTTTTATAAAAATTGGGGGTGGAATGTGGAATTTAAAATTTCACTTTACGAGACAAAACTGCCTTCAAAGTATGAGATTTGACAATGCGGATGGCGAAAATAAAGATTTTATTTATTTGTGTGAAAGGCTGGATGAGGACCTTGATGAAATCGTCGGGAAAAAATTTCAAAGACAGCAATATACACAATATAATCAATTAGATCAAATCCATGATGCGATGATCGTATATGATGGAAAAAGACCGATTTGCTGCGGAGCCTTCCGGTTTTATGATGAGAATACGGTAGAAATGAAACGGGTATTTTTGCTGCCGGAGTACAGAGGAAAGGGAATTGCGAGGGAACTGATGCGCAGGCTGGAGGCAAAAGCGAAAATACAGGGATTTTCTTATGCGGTGCTGGAAACCGGCGCGCCTCTTAAGGAGGCTATGGCCTTGTATAAAAAGGCGGGATATCAGATCATTCCCAATTACGGAGTTTATGCACACATGCCCGACTCCATTTGTATGAGTAAGAAGCTGTAAAAAGAAAGACGGTCTTATAAATAAAATTGTAGGAGAAATATTGGCTTAGTGGACAAAAAATCAAGTATTTACGACAGTTTTTACTGCACCGCGGACAAATGTCTCATTACCTGCTGTCAGGAGTGGAAGATTGCTGTGGATGCGGACACACAAAATCGCTGGAAGCAGACCGGGCATACAAAGGCCGGGAAAAATCTGTGTGGCGCCATAACCGTTAAAGATAACTCGAATGTTATAAAATTGAATAAGAACCATAAGTGCCCGTTTCTAACGGAAAAAAAGCTTTGTGGGCTTGTGCTGGAATTTGGGGACGGCATGCTGTCTGAAGCCTGTGCGGCCTTTCCGAGGCAGGTACTTGCTTTTCCCGGCCACAAGGAATATTCTCTTATGGCAGGCTGCCCTGAGGTGGTCAACCTTTTAAAGGAGGCGGAGGAGCTTTCATTTCCATTGGACTCCCCTGCTTTTTTGCCCAGAGTAAGAGAAACGCTGATCTTGCTTCTTGACAGGCCGGAACTTTCTTTGGAAAAGGGACTTATGGCAGGCTTTTTTCTGCTTCTGGATTTATATGAAAAAAATCCCGAGGAAGAAAAGATACTGGAGCAATTCCGAAACCCGGCATCTCTGAAGGAGCTTTCCAAAACTATGGACCGGATGGGCTTTAAAGAAACGGATACCTTTATGGAGCGGAATGAATGGTATTTGGATTTGGTTGAAAATTACCGGAAGGAAAACCTTTACCGGCAGTTTTTGGACAAGACGGTTCCTGCAGCGGAAAGTATTTCTAGGGAGGAAACGAGGCTGAAGGAAAGCTATCTGGTGGAAAGCAGGAGAGCTGTGCTGCAGCCTTGGAATCGTTTTTTCATAAATTATTTAAAGCAGGAAATCTATGGAGGCTTTCTTCATCCTGACCGTGACTTCAAAGGAAGTATTATGGCATTCCAATGGATCGTGCTTACCTTTGCAGCCATGCAGCAGTCTATATGGCTTTTATGGTTTGCCAAAAACGGCGGAAAGACGGAAAAGGCTATTGCCTATGAGGATGTGCGTGAGGTCGTAGTGATCCTGTCCCGGATGACAGGCTATGATGACGAGGATATAGAAGAATACCTTCAAAACAGTTTTGAAACAAAAATATGGGATTGGGGTTATCTGGCCCTGCTTTTGGGAAATCCTATTCCAAAATAACCTCATAATTTAATCTCCCAAGACATCCTTTCATAAGAAATAAGGCAATCAGGGCAAGAATGATACCCAACCCTAAAAGCATCCAAACATTCATTAAAAAGACTCCCGTAAACTGGCCGATTACAAGAAATAATATAGGAAGAATCATAAAAACGGACCTCTGCTGCGCTTCGTCTATTGTCTGCGCTTTGGCTGAACTCCGTACAATCAATGTCACAGCCATTAGGGAAACGGCGGGAGAAACCAACAACATAGTAACGAGCCAATTCATATTCGGCGGCAGCAGGGAGCCTGTTGTCAATAAAATTTCTATTTCGACGACCAGTATCATAATCAGGAAAGAGCCAAAGGAAACGAGCATACTCAAAAGAAAGGAGGCAAGTATTTTTGATTGAAAAACCTGCTTGAGAGTTAGCGGGCAATAAAGCAGGGTTTCCAGTGTTCGCCTTTCTTTTTCTCCGGCAAAAGAGCTTGCTGCCATGATCGTTGCCGCCATAATTGGTATCATCATAAAAAAGACAGGTAAAATGTTATTAAGCAGCAAGCCTATCAAAAGACGTTGCATATTGTCCGATTGTGCACGCAAGGGTAACAAATCCAGCAGCTTCTTGAGCTCGTCGACCTCTCCCGGTGCAAAATGAGCGGTTAAAATAAATATCGTTGGCAGTATCACAGTGAACATAAGCGGCACAATCAGGAGAACGGGAAACAGACGTTTATTAAAAACCAGGCTGCGCAAGTCCTTTTTTATAATTGCGATTTGCATAGAGTTAATCATATTGCGTCTCCTTCCGGCTTTTTCGCTTTTCCAGCAGGGAAAAGTAAATCTCCTCTAAAGATAATTTGCGTGTTGATACATGATACACATTGCCTCCATGCTCTACAATAGATTTCACGATGGCCGGAATCTCATCCTCCGATTGGACATTCATTTCAATCGTACGTTCCCCGGTTTTTTTGTACGGCATTTTCTCTGGAAAACAGTCGGTGATCATAGTTACCGTCATGCCTGAAAAAACCAGAGAACGAAGCTCGTCAAGCTTCCCTGCCGCAAGCAGCGCCCCGTCGTCGATTAAACCATAAGAGCTGCATAGTTCCTGTGCATAACGCAGTTGATGGGTACATAAAAAAATAGTAATTCCCTCGTCCTGTGCCAGGCTTTTTATCATACTGTTTACATGTTGCGCGCTTTCCGGATCAAGTCCCGATGTCGGTTCATCCAAAAACAGAATCTTTGGATGGTGCATCATTGCCCGCGCCAATGAGAGGCGCTGGCGCATACCGGTAGAGTAGGCTCCCAGTTTTTTATCTTTTGCATCGGTAAGTTCTAATTTTTCCAATAACGTGTTTGCATACCTTTTGCTTTCACTGCCGCTGATGCCAAATACGGTCCCATAAAATATGAGATTTTGAAGCCCCGTGAGATCATTATACATTTGCGCGTGTTCCGTTACGACACCGGAAAAATTATGCACTTGTTCGGGATTTACGGAAGGGTCAATGTCAAACACGCGACAGTTTCCCTCCGAGGGGAAAAGCATCCCATTCAGCAATTTTACGGTCGTGGTCTTTCCGGCTCCGTTTGGGCCTAAAAATCCAAAGATTTCTCCCTGCTCAAGGGCAAGCTCCAGGCCGTCTACCGCTTTTTTGCCCTGCGCTTGCGTATATATTTTAGATAGCTTCTCTGCTATGACCGCTTTCATATCATTACCCTTTGTCTTTCTTCAGGTACCTCACTTTTTTCTTAAAACTTTCCGGATCAGAACGATTTTAAATCTTCGCCGTCGCCCAATTTGGGATTTTTATACTTATTATACCATGTTTTTTCGTATAAAGAAAGACATACCTGCATCGTGTCAGAAGGTATGTCTTTCCTTAGAGTTATCGTGGGATTCCCCTTTTTACATGCTTATCTTTTCTTAACAGGAATCCAAATTTCACTGTAGTAGTTTTCATCCTGATTTCCTTTCGGATAATCCGCTACATCGGTATACATCTCAATATTGTAACCTGCTGCGACTTCATAATCCTTGCAATTAGGCAGCCATTCTGAGAATATCTTTTGGTTTGTATCCTGCAGGGATTTTGGCATTGCACCTTTGCATGCAAAAATAGCCCAGGAGAGTTTTGGAATGATCTTTGTAACAAATCCATCCGGAACTTCTTTTGAGGAATCGTAATTGTCTGCGATCAGATATTCGAACTCGTCTGAGCCCAAGCTCTCATCGATACAAACCCCGTACATTCCACATACAATTTTGCATTTTTCTGTTTGATAATGCTCTGTCCAAAACTTCGGAATCTCTGCTTTTGCAGTATCATACTTAAATACCTTGGATATACCCATGACTGTGAATGCTTCTTTTTCAATAATTTTGTAAT
>CAZBRY010000151.1:0-5971 GCA_964494285.1 uncultured Lachnospiraceae bacterium | reverse complement strand
TGATTAAAACGATTTCAGAGCGGTCGGATATTATCGACAGGACATTGACGGATAATACAGCAGGGCTGCTGACACTTCATGACAGGATCAAGGAAATTCGTTATTATGCAGAGACTGTGTCAAAGGAATCAGAAAAAGTTTCGAACATATCTAATTTGTTGCATTCGGAGTCGGCCGAAATTGAAAATGCAGTTAAATCTCTGGCGAATAAAGCTTCGGAAAGTGCCGATGAATCGGCATCTATCACAAAGAGGGCATTTGCGGCGAAAAAGGATGTCACGGTATCAATAGAAGCGGCCGACAGACTTCTATCGGAAAATAAAGAGAAGTTAGAGGCAGCGATACAAAATGCGCTGGCTGTCGACGAGATTAAGCTGTTAGCGGAGGCGATTGCGCAGATTTCTTCCAGAACCAACATGCTTTCCTTAAATGCTTCGATCGAGGCGAGCAGGGCGGGAGAGAGCGGAAAAGGGTTTTCTGTGATCGCGCAGGAAATCCGGGATTTATCAGAAAGCAGCAAGATCCATACGGAAAATATCGGTACGGTGATCAGCGATGTAACCATAGCTGTAAAAGAGTTGATTGTGGCCGCACAGAAGCTTTTGGAATTTATATCGAACAATGTAAACCGGGACTATCAAAGATTTTCAGAGGTATTGGAGGAATACGAGGACAATTCGCAGTTTATCAACAGCCTTGCCAGTGATTTCAGCAGTACCTCTCAGGAGTTGTTCGCATCCCTGATGGAGATTTTTGATCAGGTGAAGGAAATCGACACCTCTGCTTTAAATAGCTCCAAACAGGTAAATGAAATTTTCCGCGAGGTGCAGGTTTTAAATAACAATTCAGATACTCTGGTGGGGGAAACTAAAATATTAAGTGAAAGCACGCATTATTTAAAGGAATCGGTTGCTAAATTCCATTTGGGCAAATGAGAACGATTATAAAGGCAGCATGAGCATAGATACAAAAAAATATGGGCATCCCAAAAGTTTTAACAAAAGCCGGGTTTCAGCTTTCGATGACTTAGGGAATGCCCTTTTTTAACTAATTATTATCTGCGGGCGCTTTCAAATTCTTAAATGCTGTCGAAAGCATGAGCTTAATACGGTTTAGCTGGTTGACCTCGCTCGCGCCCGGATCATAGTCGATTGCAACGACATTTGACTGCGGATATTGACGGCGCAGCGCCTTGATGACACCTTTTCCGACAACATGGTTCGGCAGACAGCCAAACGGCTGTGTACAGACGATATTGCTGACCCCGGAATGGATTAACTCAAGCATTTCGCCGGTTAAAAACCATCCTTCGCCGGTTTGGTTTCCAATCGATACGATCGGTGCGGCATAATCAGCGAGCTTTTTAATCGGAACGGGGGCGGTAAAATGTTCGCTTTCCTTCAGTGCTTTTACAGCGGCACTCCGTAATTTGTCGATCAGCAAAATACCAAAACGGCCAAGCGCTGCACCGGAACGTTTCGTACCGAGATGCTTTGCCTTGTAGAGCTGGTTATAAAAGCAGTACTGCAAAAAATCGAGAAGATCCGGCATGACTGCTTCCGCGCCCTCCGCCTCGATTAAATTCACGAGATCATTGTTGGCGAGAGGAGAGAACTTTACGAGAATTTCACCGACAATGCCTACACGCGGTTTTTTTACATTAGTAATCGGCAGCTCGTCAAATTCTCGAACGATTTCTTTACAAAGCTTTTGATAAGCAGAAAAAGTGGGGTGCACGCCGCTGACAAAATCCTGACAGCGTACAAGCCATTTTTCATGGAGCGCATTGGCGGAGCCGGGAACAGCCTCATAAGGGCGCATTCGATAAAGGCAGCGCATAAAGATATCGCCAAATACCGCCGCATACATTGCTCGGGTGACTAAATCAAGGCTCAGCTTGAAGCCGGGATTGGATTCAAGCTTGGAGAGATTAATAGAAATTACAGGGATATGCGAATACCCCGCGTTTTCGAGCGCACGTCTGATAAAGCCTATATAGTTGGTGGCGCGACAGCCACCGCCGGTCTGTGACATGACGACGGCTAGCTTGTCAGTATCATATTTGCCTGAAAGAACCGCATCCATTATTTGCCCAACGACAATGAGAGAAGGATAGCAGGCATCGTTATTGACATATTTGAGACCGACATCGACGGCGGCTTTGTTGGAATCATCCATTACAATCAGGTTGTAGCCGCATTTTTGGAATGCCTTCTCAATAATATCAAAATGAATCGGTGACATCTGCGGACAGAGAATCGTATAATCTTTGCGCATTTCCTCCGTAAAGTACACGCGTTCATATGCCGTGGAACGAATCTGACGGCTGGCATTTGTTTTCTGTCTGATTTTAATTGCGCTGAGCAAAGAGCGGATACGAATCCTTGCAGCGCCTAAATTGTTGACCTCATCAATTTTTAAACAAGTATAAATCTTGCCTGAACCGGTGAGGATATCGTTTACCTGATCGGTCGTAACGGCATCCAGACCGCAGCCGAAGGAGTTCAACTGCACGAGATCTAGGTAGTCGGTAGTTTTTACAAGATTTGCAGCTGCATACAGCCTTGAGTGATACATCCACTGGTCGGAAACGATGAGTGGGCGTTCACAAGGCGCAAGATGGGAAATCGAGTCCTCCGTCAGCACAGCCAGCCCGTATGAATTGATCATTTCCGGAATACCATGATGGATTTCGGGATCAATGTGGTAAGGGCGTCCGGCCAGTACGATACCATGTCTGCCTGTCTCTTGTAAATATAGGAGAACCTCTTCACCCTTTGTTTTAATGTCCTCTCTTGCAGCTACAAGCTCATCCCAACCCGCTTTTACAGCGGCATAGACCTCCCTTGAGGGTAGCTCCTTAAATTCTGCAACCAGACCCTTTGCGGCAATATCCATATCCTTGAACGAAAGAAAAGGGTTTCTGAAAAGTACTTCGCCGTGGCAAATTTCATCCATATTATTTTTAATATTTTCACTGTAGGATGTGACAATAGGACAGTTGTAATGGTTGCTTGCATCTTCAAATTCATTCCGTTCATAGAATAGGGAAGGATAGAAAATAAATGGAATCCCCTGCTTGATCAGCCATTCCACATGACCATGTGCAAGCTTTGCCGGATAGCATTCTGATTCGCTCGGAATCGATTCGATGCCAAGCTCATAAATTTTATGTGTGGAGCTCGGTGACAGTACGACCTGATAGCCCAGCGTTGTAAAGAACGTGAACCAGAATGGATAATTTTCGTACATATTGAGAACCCTTGGAATGCCGACCTGTCCGCGTTTGGCATCGGGCAGTGCGAGAGGTTCGTAGTTGAAAATCCGCTTTTCTTTATATTCAAATAAATTCGGAATGTTGTTTTCGTTTTTTGTTTTGCCAAGACCACGTTCACAACGGTTACCGGATATGTATTGGCGTCCGCCGGTAAATTTATTGATGGTCAGACGGCAGTTGTTCGTGCAGCCTTTGCACTTTGCCATACTCGTCGTAAATTCCAGTGCATTAATTTTTTCGATCGGAAGCATTGTGGTGGAAGGTGAATCGACATAGCGTTCACGTGCGATCAGCGCCGCACCAAAAGCACCCATGATACCAGCAATATCTGGTCGAATTGCCTCACAGCCTGCTATTTTCTCGAAGCTTCTAAGTACGGCATCATTATAAAAGGTGCCGCCTTGTACGACGATTTTATTTCCAAGTGCCGCTGCATCGGACACTTTGATAACCTTAAACAATGCATTTTTGATGACGGAATAGGCGAGTCCGGCCGAAATATCGGAAACATCGGCGCCTTCCTTTTGTGCCTGTTTCACTTTGGAATTCATGAATACAGTACAGCGCGTTCCCAAATCAATCGGGTGCTTTGCAAACAGTGCGGCTTTCGCAAAATCGGTTACGGAGTAATTCAAAGATTTTGCAAAGGTTTCAATAAAAGAACCGCAGCCGGAGGAGCATGCCTCGTTGAGCTGCACGCTGTCGACTGTATGATTTTTGATTTTGATACATTTCATATCCTGGCCGCCAATATCGAGAATACAGTCCACATCCGGCTCGAAAAATGCGGCCGCATAGTAATGAGCGACCGTCTCGACCTCGCCGTCATCCAAAAGAAGGGCGGCCTTGATCAGAGCTTCTCCGTATCCGGTAGAACAGGAATGTGAGATCTTTACATGGGGCGGCAGAAGCGAATAGATTTCCTTGATCGCACGAATCGTAGTGGCAAGGGGACTGCCGTTATTATTGCTATAAAAGGAATAAAGCAGGGAACCATCTTCGTCAACGAGTGCCGCCTTTGTTGTAGTTGACCCTGCATCGATTCCAAGATAACAGTTGCCGGAATAATCGGAAAGCTCAGCGGTAGACACGCAATGCGCGTTATGGCGGTCTTCAAATTCCCGGTATTCCTCTTTAGAAGCAAATAGTGGTTCCATGCGGGCGACTTCAAATTTCATCTTAATATTGCCCGAAAGCTTTTCAGCCATTTCAAAAAGCGTACAGGAAAGATCCTCATGGTAATTCATGGCGGAGCCGACAGCAGCAAACAAATGGGAATGCTCCGGCGCAATCGTGTGTTCCTCGTCGAGCTTCAACGTGCGCACAAATGCTCTTTTTAATTCCGATAAAAAGTGAAGCGGACCACCAAGAAATGCAACATGCCCGCGAATCGGCTTTCCGCATGCAAGTCCGCTAATCGTCTGATTGACAACAGCCTGAAAAATGGAAGCGGCAAGGTCTTCTTTTGTAGCACCCTCATTGATCAGCGGCTGAATGTCGGATTTGGCAAACACGCCGCAGCGTGCCGCGATCGTATAGAGGGACTGATAATTTTTCGCATATTCATTTAAGCCTGCGGCATCGGTCTGCAGCAGGGAAGCCATCTGATCAATAAAAGAGCCGGTGCCGCCTGCGCAAATACCATTCATGCGCTGTTCGACGTTACCGCCTTCAAAATAAATAATTTTTGCATCCTCACCGCCAAGTTCAATGGCAACATCAGTTTCCTTCGCATTGTTCTGTAGGGCGGTTGATACCGCGATGACCTCCTGCACGAAGGGAACCCCTAAGTGGTTGGCAAGCGTCAGTCCGCCGGAACCGGTAATCATAGGATGAACGGTGAGATTTCCAAGCTCTTCATGAGCCAGCGATAATAAGCTTCTTAACGTTTCCTGTATATTCGCATAATGACGCTCATACTTGGCGAATAAAATGTTGTTTTTATGATCCAGCACAGCAATCTTAACCGTCGTGGAACCAATATCGATTCCGAGCGTATACAATTTCTGAATGTCAGACATAGAGGACACCCTTTCTACTTATTTTTATGTGGAACAAATTGAGTTCGCAATTAAAGTACATTATACGACATGGATTTACAAAGTGCAATGAAATATCTTATGTAAAAAATATGAAAAGATTATAAATAAACAATATAAATAAATGAATTTTTAATTGGGGTGGTTTACTTTTGACATTTGGAATGATAAACTTTACATGTCAATCATTTGTGCAGATGCTGGATGGCTGGTCTTGTATTAATTTATGATGAAGGAGCTTGTATATGAATAATTTATTAATCAAAATGGAGAGGAAATGGGGCAAATATGCCATCCATAATCTTTCTCTCTATATTATTATCGGTTATGTGTTGGGCTATATTTTAACGCTGACGGGATCAGTGGAATTTATCAGCTTAAATCCGGATAAAATTATGCACGGACAAGTATGGCGTCTTGTGACATGGATTCTTGTTCCGCCGTCCAAACTTGATCTTTTTACGATCATTATGCTTTTTTTCTATTATTCGATTGGAACCTCCCTCGAAAAAACATGGGGTGCGTTCCGGTATAATATGTATATTCTTTCGGGAATGCTATTTACGGTGATAGGGGCGTTGTTGTATTATGCAGGATATGTTTTGATTGGCAACTATCCGGGAGCCGGAGTCGGTAGCTTCCAGAGTCCTGCCTT
>CAZBRY010000150.1:0-6111 GCA_964494285.1 uncultured Lachnospiraceae bacterium | reverse complement strand
CACCGGGACGCTTTGATCAGTACATGTACCCTTATTATCAAGCGGATTTACAGGCAGGAGTTCTGACGAGAGAATCCGCCCAGGAGCTGATTGACTGTATTTTTGTGAAATTAAACGATTTGAATAAATGCAGAGATGCCGTGAGTGCCGAAGGTTTTGCAGGTTATAGTCTGTTCCAGAATCTGATCGTAGGCGGTCAGGACACGGACGGACTGGATGTGACAAATGATTTATCATTTTTGTGTATTCGGGCGTCGAAGCATGTGTTTTTGCCGCAGCCTTCGCTTTCCATTCGGGTGTGGAACGGTTCACCGCATGACTTGCTGCTTGCGGCCGCCGATTTGACAAGGACGGGTATCGGACTTCCGGCTTATTATAATGATGAGGTGATTATTCCTTCGTTGCTAAACAGAGGTCTGACACTTGAGGATGCGCGCTCTTATAATATCATTGGATGTGTGGAGCCGCAGGTGGCAGGAAAAACCGAAGGATGGCATGACGCGGCGTTCTTCAATATGTGCCGTCCGTTGGAACTCGTATTTTCAAACGGCTGCGACAAGGGTGAGCTGGTTGGTCTGCAGACGGGCGACGTGGAGCAGATGCGGACGTTTGAAGAGTTTTACGATGCTTATAAAAAGCAGATGAATTATATGATTGAGTTGCTTGTCAATGCAGATAATGCAATTGATATTGCGCATATGACGCTTTGTCCGCTTCCATACGAATCCTGTATGGTGGACGACTGCATCACACGCGGCAAATCTTTGCAGGAGGGCGGGGCGATCTATAATTTTACCGGCCCGCAGGGTTTTGGTATTGCAAATATGACGGATTCTCTCTATGCGATTAAGAAACTCGTATTTGATGAGAAAAAGCTGACACTTTTAGAATACAAGCATATGCTTTCGATTAATTATGGCAAAGGCTTTGATGAAAAGGCGATTGCGCAAGTGGCTGCAGAAATCGCAAAGCAGCTCGTGACGGCGGGAAAGGCAGTCGGCGAAAAGGAAATTACCGAAATTGTGATGGAGATTTCAAAGGCAAAAGTATCCGACGAAGAACGTGTCAGGGGGGAGCAACTTTTGGATTGGATCGAGGAGATCCCTAAATATGGAAATGATAATTTTGAGGTGGACATGTTTGCGAGAGATGTCGCCTATACATACACGAAGCCGCTCCAAAACTATCGCAATCCGCGCGGCGGTATTTTTCAGGCAGGGCTCTATCCGGTTTCGGCTAACGTATTGCTTGGAACACAGACGGGCGCTACACCGGACGGGCGTTTAGCGCATACGCCGGTGGCGGATGGTGTGTCTCCGTCGGCAGGAAAAGATACGCACGGACCAACAGCTGCGGCAAATTCCGTCGCAAGGTTGGATCATGGGATTGCTTCCAATGGGACGCTGTTTAACCAAAAGTTTCATCCGTCGGTTTTGAGTGGAGAAACAGGACTTGACAACTTCGTCGCTTTGATCCGCACATATTTTGACCAGAAGGGCAGTCATATGCAGTTTAACGTCGTAGACAGAAACACGCTTTTGGAAGCGCAGGCGCATCCGGAAAATTATCGGCACCTTGTTGTGCGCGTTGCCGGCTACAGCGCATTGTTTACGACACTTTCCAGGGCGCTACAGGACGACATTATCAAAAGAACGGAGCAGGGGTTCTAATATGAGCTATTTGGGCACAAAGGGAAGGATATTTGATATTCAGCGCTATTCTGTCCACGACGGAAAAGGGATCCGCACGATCGTGTTTTTAAAGGGATGTGTTTTGCGGTGCCGCTGGTGCTGCAATCCAGAATCACAGGAATACGCGGTGCAGACGATGCTTGTGCAGGGAAAGCCCAAAATCATCGGCAGGGATGTGACGGTACGGGAAGTGCTGGAGGAAGTCGAAAAGGACAGGAATTACTACCGGAGGTCGGGCGGTGGAATGACGCTGTCAGGCGGCGAGTGCCTGTGCCAGCCGGAGTTTGCAAGGGACCTGTTAAGGGGTGCGAAAGCGGCCGGCATCAATACGGCAATTGAGAGTACTGCGTGTGCGAAGTATGAGGTGATCGATGAGCTTTTGACGTATCTGGACGTTTACTTGATGGATATCAAGCACATCGATTCTGCTAAGCATAAGGAATTTACGGGAAAAAGTAATGAACTTATTTTAGAAAACGCGAAGAAAATCGCAGAAAGTGGAAAAACGAACCTTGTCATTCGCGTGCCGGTCGTTCCGGGCTTCAATGATACCGTCGGGGAAATTAGGGCGATTGCGGAATTTGCGGATCACCTTGTGGGTGTGAAGAAAATTCATCTGCTTCCTTATCACAGGCTCGGTCAGGATAAGTATGAGGGGCTTGGCAGGGAGTATTTGTTAAAGGATCTGCTTCCGCCGGAAAATGAAAAAATGGATACGCTAAAAAAAACAGTCGAGCGCTATTCAAGGCTTTATTGCCAGATCGGAGGGTGACATGGGATATACAGACGGCATGACGGAAGAAACAAAGCAGCGGATCGTGCAGGAGCTCGTACCGGGCAAACAGGTCACGCTCGCGCATATCATTGCCAATCCGGACAAAATATTATATGAAAAGCTCGGATTGGACCCGAGCGTGGACTATGCAAAATCGGCGATCGGCGTTATGACGGTCAGTCCGGCGGAGACGGCGATTATCATTGGTGATATCGCTTTGAAAGCTGCCGGCGTGGAAATTGGGTTTTTGGATCGTTTCAGCGGATCGCTGATTGTGACAGGAACCGTTTCAGAGGTGGAAGCATCCATGATCGCAATTCTGGACTATTCCAAAAACAAACTGGGTTATGCGGTTTGTAGCGTGACTAGAACATAGTGTGGAAAAAAGTAATAGATCAAACCACAAAAACAACATAGAACAACATAAATAATGTTGACTTTATTAGAAAAGCGGATTATAATAACAGAAGAAACAACAAAAAACAATAAATATAAAGAAACAAAATGTTTTCAGGAGGAATGAAACATGATAAACGAATTTGAAGTTAAAAAACAGATTTGTGATATTGGAAGAAGAATTTACGACAGAAATATGGTTGCGGCAAATGACGGCAATATTTCCGTAAAGCTGAACGACAATGAATTTCTTTGTACGCCGACAGGCGTATCCAAAGGCTTTATGACACCGGAATATATCTGCAAGGTAGATGCGAAGGGAAACGTCATTCAGGCAAGCGGAAAGTTTAAACCGTCGTCAGAAATCAAGATGCACATGAGAGTTTATGAGAAGAGGCCGGATGTAGGTGCGGTTGTCCATGCGCATCCTGTCTATGCAACAAGCTTTGCGATTGCGGGAATTCCGCTTTCACAGCCGATCATGCCGGAAGCAGTCATCGCGCTTGGTTGTGTGCCAATCGCAGAGTATGGTACTCCCTCTACAATGGAAATTCCAGATAATGTTGAAAAATATCTTCCTTATTATGATGCGGTGCTGCTTGAAAGTCATGGGGCATTGACATGGTCGACGGATTTGCTTGCGGCTTATATGAAGATGGAATCTGTTGAGTTCTACGCGCAGCTGCTATACCAGTCCAAGATGCTTGGCGGTCCAAAGGAATTCGATACGGCTACGGTTCAGAAGTTGTATGAGATCAGAAGAAAAATGGGTCTCTCCGGCAAGCACCCAGCTGATCTGTGCCAGAATAAGGATGGCCTCAACTGCCACAATTGCGGAAACGGCTGCGGTGCGGTCAGTGCATCTCCAAAGGAAGCATCGCCGGAAGTGATTGCACAAATTACGAAAAAGGTAATGGAACAGATGGGAATTCAATAAGGAGAAGTCCTGATGTATAGCTATCAAAAGGATTTAGTCGAAAAGGCGGTTAAAAACGCCATAGAAAAAGAGTTTGCCGGCGAGAAGATGACATTGAAACTGGCTCTTTCGCTCATTGATAAAATTGAACGGAAGGCGGTTTCCTGGAACATGCGGGTCGTGTCGGCTGTGTCGGATGCCTCCGGCAATCCGGTCGCGGTACACTGTATGGATGGTGCATACATAGGCAGCTATGACGTTGCGGTCAATAAGACTTACACTTCAATCGCTTTTCAGATGCCGACAAAGGAGCTCGGGAAACTGAGCCAGCCCGGCAAGGAGTTATATGGTATCCAGTTTACGAACGGCGGAAGGATTGTTATCTTCGGAGGCGGGGAGCCGCTTAGGAGGAACGGAACAATCATCGGCGCGTTGGGTGTGAGCGGAGGAACGGCGGAGCAGGATACAAAGCTTGCGGAATATGGCGTGAGCGTACTTGAGGAGGTAGTCAAATGCCTATAAATGAAAGTACCGTGCAAAAGATCGTGCGGGAGGTCATTGCAAAGATGCAGATTTGTGAGTCGGCGGGCGGAAAGCATGGCGTCTTTGCAGATATGAACGAGGCGATCGCCGCAGCAAAAAAGGCGCAGGCGATTGTTAGAAATCTTTCGATGGATCAGCGGGAGAAAATCATTTCAGTTATCCGCAGGAAAATCCATGAAAACGCAGAAATTATGGCGAGGATGGGCGTGGATGAGACGGGAATGGGTAATGTCGGACATAAGATTTTAAAGCACCATCTTGTGGCGGACAAAGTACCCGGGACGGAAGACATCACAACGGAAGCACTTTCGGGCGACAGGGGTTTGACGCTTGTGGAAATGGGACCGTTTGGCGTCATCGGTGCAATTACACCGTCCACGAATCCGAGTGAAACGGTGCTCTGCAATTCGATAGGCATGATCGCCGGAGGGAATACGGTCGTATTTAATCCGCATCCGTCGGCGATGAAAACTTCGATTTTTGCGGTTAATCTTGTCAACGAAGCCTCGCTTGAGGCGGGAGGACCGGATCATGTGGCATGTACGGTGGAACATCCGACATTAGAATCAAGCGCAATTATGATGAAGCATCCGGATATTCAGTTGATTGCAGCGACCGGCGGGCCGGGTGTTGTAACGGCCGTGCTGTCATCGGGAAAGCGCGGGATTGGTGCGGGGGCAGGCAATCCGCCGGCACTTGTGGACGAGACGGCGGATCTGCGTAAGGCCGCGGAGGATATCGTAAACGGCTGCACGTTTGATAATAACCTTCCGTGTATTGCGGAAAAAGAAATCGTTGCGATTGATTCCATTGCGGATGAACTGATGAATTACATGATTAAGGAGCAGGGCTGTTACCTAGCTTCGAAAGAGGAGCAGGACCGATTACTAAAGACCGTATTTACGGAAAAGGGTGCATTGAACAGAGCGTGCGTCGGAAAGAGCGCAAAGGTACTGCTTGGCATGATTGGAATTACGGTTCCCGATAACATCCGCTGTATTGTGTTTGAAGGACCGAAGGAGCATAAACTGATTGCGGAAGAGCTTATGATGCCAATACTCGGTGTCGTCAGAGCAAAGGATTTTGATGATGCTGTAGAAAAGGCAGTATGGCTTGAGCATGGCAACCGACATTCGGCACATATCCACTCTAAAAATGTGGATCGAATCACACAGTATGCGAAGGCGATTGACACAGCGATTCTTGTAAAAAATGGACCCTCGTATGCGTCGCTTGCCTTTGGCGGAGAGGGCATCTGCACCTTTACGATTGCAAGCCGTACGGGAGAAGGTCTGACAAGTGCAAAGACTTTCACAAAGAAGAGGAGATGTGTCATGACAGACAGTCTTTGTATCAGATAAGGAAGGAGAGGAAGGAAACGCATGAATGCAAATGAGATAGAAGTAATTGTGAAGCAGGTACTGCTCGGCATGTCGGAAGGCAGTGTAAATGCGAATGTGACTGCGGCGACATCGGGCGTCGCTTCCATCCCGCAAACGGCGCGCGTTGCGATGCTGACGGAACTAGAACACTATGAAATTAAGGAATTTCCATTACCGTCAGTTGGGGATGACGATATCCTTGTGAAGGTAGAGGGATGTGGGATCTGTGGAACGGACGCACATGAATTTAAAAGAGATCCGTTTTCCCTGATTCCGGTCGTGCTTGGACATGAGGGTACAGGCGAAATTGTAAAGATGGGCAAAAACGTGAAAGCGGACAGTGCGGGCAAACCGTTGAAGATTGGCGACAAGGTCAGGGTAATCGTCACCGAAATCGATGAAAAGGGC
>CAZBRY010000149.1:0-6145 GCA_964494285.1 uncultured Lachnospiraceae bacterium | reverse complement strand
ATCTTCACCCTTGAAAGCCAAATATCGGAATTCTCCTTCGTAGGCGACTTCCACGCGATCCGCAAGACCGCCGTTTATTTTCATATACGGCAGTGTTTCTATATTTTCATCCTTATAAAGACGACATACCGCAAAACCATGGCTCAGCAGCGTTACCGCATCATTAAATCGTACTTTATAGTCCGGCGCCTGCATAATAACGGCGATCAATTCGATTTCATTCTGTCTTGCGGTCGCCGAAACACAATACTTTGCAAGGCTCGTTGAACCGGTCTTCAGCCCTGTTGCATAAGTATACTGGCGTATTAACTTATTGGTATTTGTCAGACCAAATTCGCTTTCCCCGCGTGCCGTTTTATGTATGATATTTTCCATCCATATTGTGGAATACTCCTCAACTTGGGGATATTTTGTAATTAGCTCCTGTGACATCAGTGCAACATCCCGCGCGCTCGTCAGGTGTCCGTCTGCGTCGAGCCCATTGCAATTTACAAAATGCGTATTCGTCATTCCAAGCCCATTGGCGCGTTGGTTCATCTGGTTGACAAATTCCGCCTCACTTCCATAAATATATTCAGCCATTGCTACACACGCGTCATTTGCGCTTGCAACAGCGATACACTTAATCATCGTTTCAACGTCCTGCTCCTCACCCGGCTCCAAAAATACTTGAGAGCCACCCATCGAGGCCGCATATTCCGATGTGCACACCGGATCAATCAAGTGGATCTTTCCCTGCTCCAGCGCATCAAATATCAAAATCAATGTCATGATTTTTGTGATACTTGCCGGACGCAGCGCCTCATCTGCATTCTGCTCATAAATGACCGTCCCGGTAGAAGCCTCCATCAAAATGGCAGAAGGCGCCGATATTGCCAAGGAAACTCCTGGATTTACAAATGAATTTTCGCTGGTTCCCCCGTCCGTATTTGTCGTTTCTTCTGCTGTATTTCCAACGACTTTCATCGAATTGCCGTCTTCCTCAGTTGCCGTCTCGCTCCCCGTAACCGTATTCGCAGCTCCTGCCTCCGTGCTTTCAGTCCCCGTCGCAGAATTTCCCTCTATATTTTCTACGCTTTCCGCACTTTCTGCGTTTTCTACAATGTCTCCAGAAACACTTTCCGATATCATCATTGCGTCCGCATGGATTTCCACACAGGCTCCAAGCACTGTCATCAACAAGACCGCCGCTGCCAGACAAGCGCCGCCGATCCTCTTTATCATCAGATGCCACCTTTTTTTCATGTTACCGCTCCAAAGGATATTATTACCTAATATATGAAAAAAGGTCCTTGGCTATTCTCATAACCAAGGACCAATGTAAACATTAATTATATTTACGTTTTCTAGCTGCTTCAGATTTCTTCTTACGTTTCACGCTTGGCTTCTCGTAATGCTCTCTTTTACGAATCTCCTGCTGAATACCCGCCTTTGCGCAGTTCCTCTTAAAGCGACGTAAAGCGCTGTCTAAAGTCTCGTTCTCTTTTACAATAACATTTGACATAGTCTCACACCCAACCTCCCCTCAAGTCCTATATTGTGCAGCATACGACTGTAGGGTATTTTGCCCGAATTGATCAGACAATTGCACTATATTAGATTATAGCATATTTTCACATTTCGTCAACAGTTTTTCTTAAAAAATGTGAAAAAGCAATTATGCAAGTTGACTTTTAAGCACATTTTGGGCTTCTGCGATACAGGCATCGATGCCCGCCGGATTCTTTCCACCAGCCTGCGCCATGTTCGGGCGGCCTCCGCCGCCACCACCTACCAGTGCCGCAATCCCCTTAATCAAATTGCCCGCATGGGCTCCTTTTGCCATCGCACCGTCGGTCGCCATCGCAATCAAATTGACCTTGCCTTCGGACTCGGAAGCTATCACAACTACGCCTTCATTTAGTTTTTCCTTTAATTGGTCTCCGAGCTCCCTCAAGCCGTTCCTATCAACATTGGCAACTTTTGCGGCCAGCAACTTGACACCCTTTACCTCAACGATCTGATCCATCACGTTGCCGAGCGCGTCCTTAGCCGCTCTGCTCTTGAAGGAATCAATCTCACTTTGCAGATTCTTTATTTCAGCCTGCATATGCATCAACTTCTCGACGAGCGCCGCAGGATTTGTTTTTGCGATCTTTGCCGCCTCATTTAACGTCTCTTCCAATTCTTTATAATAAGCAAATACGCTGTTTCCGGTCAGCGCCTCAATTCTGCGGACGCCGGCTGCGATGCCGGACTCCGATAGAATTTTAAACGCGAGTATCGTTCCGGTATTCTGCACGTGTGTACCGCCGCAAAGCTCTACGGAGAAATCACCCATTTTGACAACACGAACCGTCTCACCGTACTTTTCTCCAAACAGCGCCATCGCGCCGGTCTTTTTTGCATCCTCAATTGTCATGATTTCTGTCTTTACAGGAAGCGAACGTGCAATCTCCTCATTGACAAGCTCTTCCACACGGCTTAACTCCTCTTGTGTCATCGCCAAAAAATGGCTAAAGTCAAAACGAAGTCTGTCACCGTTTACAAACGAACCCGCCTGCTCCACATGCGAACCAAGTACGGTGCGCAGCGATTTCTGCAGTAAATGAGTTGCACTGTGGTTTTTGCATGTAGCCGATCTGTTTTCCTCATTTACCATCAATGTCACAGTATCGCCCGTTTTAAACATTCCTTTTGTCATCTTCCCGACATGACCGATTTTGCTTCCGGTCAACTTGATGGTATCCTCTACACGGAATTCTCCGTTTGCGGAGGCAATGATTCCAATATCGGCGCCCTGTCCACCCATCGTCGCATAAAACGGCGTTTCGTCTACAATGACCGTACCGATCTGACCGTCTGTCAACGCCTCCGTCAGCTCGGTTTCCGTTGTCAGTACGGATACTCTGGATTCTTTGATCAGCTCCTCATAGCCAACAAACACCGAAGTGACAGCCGGATCAATTTCCTCATATACGGTCGCATCCGCACCCATATAGTTTGTCACCTTTCTTGCCTTGCGCGCCTGCTCCTTTTGTCCCTGCATTGCCTTTGCAAAGCCTTCCTCATCTACCGTGTACCCTTTTTCTTCCAGGATTTCCTTTGTCAGATCCAGCGGAAAGCCATAGGTATCATGAAGTTTAAACGCATCTTCTCCGGACAGCACCGTGTTGTTCTTTGCCGCGACTTCCTCACACATCTCATTTAAAATCGTCAGTCCCTGATCGATCGTCTTGTTAAACTTTTCTTCTTCCTGCGTCAGTACGTTAAAGATAAATTCTTTCTTTTCCTCTAACTCCGGATAGCCATCTTTGGAACCTTCGATAACTGTCTCGCTAAGCTTTGCGAGAAACATACCATCTATACCGAGCAGTCTGCCATGTCTGGAGGCACGGCGGATGATCCTTCTTAATACATAGCCTCTTCCTTCGTTTGACGGCATAATTCCGTCCGAAATCATAAACGCCGCTGAGCGGATATGATCTGTCACGATGCGGATGGACACATCCCAGTGATATTCCTTATGGTATTCCTTGCCGGAAAGCTCGCAGACCTTGCTGCGCAGCGCATAAATTGTATCCACATCAAAAATGGAATCGACATCCTGCACAACGGCGGCGAGACGCTCTAACCCCATGCCGGTATCAATATTTTTCTGCTCAAGCTCTGTGTAATTACCTTTTCCATCGCTTTCAAACTGAGTGAACACGTTGTTCCAGATTTCGATATAGCGATCACAGTCGCAACCTACCGTACAATCCGGTTTCCCACAGCCATACCGTTCTCCTCGGTCATAATAAACCTCCGAACAGGGGCCACATGGACCCGAGCCATGCTCCCAGAAATTATCCTCTTTACCAAAATGAAAAATGCGCTCGGCAGGAATGCCGATTTCCTTATTCCAAATTTCAAACGCCTCATTGTCCTCTAAATAGACGGAAGGATACAACCGATCCGCTTCAAGACCAACTACATCGGTTAAAAACTCCCACGTCCACGCAATCGCTTCCTGCTTAAAATAATCACCAAACGAGAAATTTCCAAGCATCTCAAAAAAAGTGCCGTGGCGTGCTGTCTTTCCAATATTCTCAATATCACCTGTACGGATACACTTCTGGCATGTCGTCACCCGTTTCCGCGGAGGAATCTCCTGTCCCGTGAAATAAGGCTTGAGCGGAGCCATACCGGAATTGATCAGCAGCAGGCTATTATCATTATGCGGCACTAAAGGAAAGCTCTTAATCGCCAAATGTCCTTTGCTTTCAAAGAACTCCAAAAACATTTTTCTTAATTCATTTACACCGTACTTTTGCACTCTACTTCCTCCTGACAGCCCAATGAAAGGACTGCTATTATCATACTGCTCGCGTACAATTTTATACCATACTTGCCAATATTGTCAATGCCGCTTAGAGTAAATCCACTCCATTAGCAGCCGCATATTCTGATACTTCCTCCGGCCAGATGGAGCTCTGCACTTCTCCGATATGCGCGCGCCGCAAAAAAAACATGCAAATCCTGGATTGTCCGATGCCGCCGCCGACCGTATACGGTAGTTCCCTTTCAAGGATCGCCTTTTGTAATTTCCCATGCCTGTTCAGCATTGATAACATCGAGATGGCAGCCTCGCGCGATCTTCACAGCCTGCGATCACAAGCTGCTTTTTAAGCGTTTCTTCATCTACCCGAATTCCCATCGAAGACAGCTCCAGCGCCAACTCCAAAACCGGATAAAAAACAATAATATCGCCGTTCAATTCCCAATCATCATAATCCGGTGCCCTTCCGTCATGGCGCTCTCCTGATTTTAGTGTGCCGCCGATTTTCATTAAAAACACCGCACCATGTTCCTTTGCAATCTTATTTTCCCGTTCCTTCGCGGTACAATCCGGCCACCGATCCTCAAGCTCCTGCGTCGTTACAAACGTAATTTCCTGAGGAAGTATTTTTTTAATTTCCGGATAACGCGCATTAATGAATACCTCGGTATTTTTTAGCGCCTCATACACCTTTCTTACGATCTGCTTTAACGTTTCCTCATTTCGTTCCTTCTTGTCGATAATTTTTTCCCAATCCCATTGATCCACGTAAAGAGAATGCAGATTGTCTGTATCCTCATCCCTTCTGATTGCACTCATGTCCGTGTACAGTCCTTCTCCATGCGTAAAACCATACTTTTTTAATGCCATTCTCTTCCATTTTGCAAGAGAATGCACGATCTCCACGACTGCGTCGTTCTGCTCCTTAATACCAAAGCTGACCGGGCGTTCCACGCCGTTTAAGTTGTCGTTTAGTCCCGACTCCGGCTTTACAAACAATGGAGCTGAAACTCTTGTCAAATTCAATTCTTTGGCAAGTGCCCTTTCAAAATAATCCTTCACATCCTTAATCGCGATCTCTGTTTCCTTAATACTCTGCGGACTATGATAGCCCTTGGGAATTATGATTCCTTTCATCCTGTTACCCGCTTTCCTATAATTTTCTATATCTTCTACTCATGTTCCAGCCTTTTTTGAATCAACCGGCGAAGCTCCTCCAGCGTTTGAAGCAATTCTCCATGCCGCTCCGTTATTTTATCCCATTGCCCGTTTTTACTGTACTGTTCCATTTCATAGGCGAGACTTATCATCTCAGAAGCACCAATAGAAATCGCAGCGCTTTTTAGCCCATGGGCATAAATCTCATAATTCTTCTCATTTTTTTCGCCAAATGACTTATTGAGGTTTTTTCTCATCTCCAAACATTCTTCGGCAAATGTCTGTACAACAAGCCGGTACATCTCGGCATCCCCTATGTAATGCTGCCTAATGACCTCCTGCTCCTCAATATGATCCTCTTTCATAAATAAGGGGTTTCCATTCGTTCCCAAATAAATATCTTCCGGATATTTCCTCCTGCCTTCCGGGATAAATTTTCTGAGAGTCACATCCAGCTCCTGAAAATCGAGCGGCTTTGACAGATAATCATTCATTCCACATGAAAGCAGTTGCTCCTTCGTACCTCTGACAACATCCGCTGTCAAAGCAATGATCGGAAGCTCCCTTTCAGCGCAGTTTTTCAGTTTTCTGATCATCTGCGTCGCTTCCCTGCCGTCAATATGCGGCATCATATAATCCATTAGAATGAGATCATATTTCTCACCCGCTTTTAAAAGCGCGATCGCC
>CAZBRY010000148.1:4266-6147 GCA_964494285.1 uncultured Lachnospiraceae bacterium | reverse complement strand
CGTCTGGATGTATTTGATGTGCTCGTTGGCATTAACCTGTTGCGGGAGGGGCTGGATATTCCTGAAATCACGCTTGTCGCAATTTTGGATGCGGATAAGGAAGGATTTCTGCGCTCGGAGACCTCGCTGATCCAGACGATCGGAAGGGCTGCGCGTAACGCAAAGGGACACGTTATCATGTACGCCAATACGATGACCGATTCCATGCGGCATGCGCTTGATGAAACAAATCGCCGCCGAAAGCTGCAGCAGGAGTATAATGATGCGCACGGTATTACACCGCAGACGATCAAAAAGGCGGTGCGGGATCTGATTAGCATTTCCAAGGAAATCGCGAAAGAAGAAATGCGTTTTGAAAAAGATCCGGAATCAATGGATAAGAAGGAGCTTGAAAAGCTAGTTGAGCAAATATCTAAGAAAATGAGGCAGGCCGCCGCAGAACTGGATTTTGAAACGGCTGCCCAGTTGCGTGATAAGATGATTCATTTAAAAAAACAACTGCGAGAGCTGTAGAGAGTGCAATGCAGCTACCTTGCGACCGGACGGAGGACATGCGGTGAGTAAAATTTCAATCGTAGTACCAACCTATAACGAGAGGGAAAATGTCGGAAACCTAGTTAATCAGATTGACTATGCATTAAGGGGAATTTCTTACGAGATTATTTTTGTGGATGATAGCACGGACGATACGCCTGTTGTGATTCAAAAGGTACAGAAAGAGAATCCAAATGTGCGCCTGGAGCACAGAGAAACGGAAAAAGGGCTTGCGACAGCTGTTTTAAAAGGCTTTTCCATGGCGGAGGGAGATTATCTCGCTGTAATGGATGCCGATTTGCAGCATCCGCCTGCTATTTTACGCTCGATGTATGCCGTTCTGGAAAGCGGTGCAGATTTCTGTGTACCGAGCCGTTTTATTCCGGGAGGAAGCGATGGTGGCTTAGGACCTTACCGAAAGCTTGTTTCTGGTGTTGCGAGATATATCGGGAAGATTTTGCTGCCTTGCTTAAGGCATATTACGGATCCGACGAGCGGCTTGTTCATGTTTAAAAGACAAGTGATTCAGGGCAGCGACCTGCAGCCGATCGGTTGGAAGATCCTTGTGGAGGTGCTTGCGATGGGCACTTATACAAATGTTATCGAAATTCCCTATAAATTTCAGGCCAGACCCGCAGGGGAATCTAAGCTTTCTTCAAAGGTCACACTGGAATACTTAAAGCAGGTGGCGGGATTGATTACGCGCGGCAAAAAGCAAAGGGGCATCACTGTTAAAAAATGGTCGCCGGAAATGACAAAGGCAGCGGAGAATCAATATGATATTTAGTTCGATTTTATTTCTGTGTGTTTTCTTGCCGGTTATGATAATTGGCTATTATGTGCTTCCGAAGAAACTGAAAAATGGATATCTTCTTCTTGGAAGCTTGTTTTTTTATGCGTGGGGCGAGCCGGAATATATTTTTATCATGCTTGCCTCGATTGTTGGGAATTACTGCTTTGGGCTGCTGATCCATTACTTTGCTGTGAAATTTCCAAAGCCGGGACAAGCGCCGGCAACTTCGGTCAAAAGGGTGACGCTGATTGCGGCTATTTTATTTAACCTCGGAATTTTAGTTTATTATAAATATTTCATGTTGATTATAACAACGATTGACGACGTGTTTCATGCGGAGTTGACGATCCCGGAAATTGTGCTTCCAATTGGAATTTCCTTCTATACGTTCAAGGGAATCTCCTATTTGATCGACGTGTACCGTGTGGAAGGAAAGCTGGATGAAGGCGGGGAGATCCGCACACTTGTTGAGAAAAATCCGATCAATCTGGCTCTTTATATTTCTATCTTCCCTCAGCTTATGGCGGGGCCGATCGGTCGGTATCCCGATATGA
>CAZBRY010000148.1:0-4256 GCA_964494285.1 uncultured Lachnospiraceae bacterium | reverse complement strand
GTCGACGTTTTCAAAGGGTGTAGAGCGGTTTGTGATCGGCCTTGCTAAAAAGGCGGTGATTGCGAATAGCATCGGAGAAATAGCCGATAAGATTTTCGCATCGGATACAGCCAATATGGGTACGCCGGTCGCATGGCTCGGTGCGGTTTTTTACACGTTGTATATTTACTATGACTTTTCAGGTTATTCCGATATGGCGATCGGTCTTGGGAAGATGTTTGGTTTTGATTTTCCCGAGAACTTTAACTACCCATATCTGTCTAAGTCCATCACGGAATTCTGGCGCCGCTGGCATATTTCCCTTTCGTCCTGGTTTAGGGATTATTTATATATTCCGCTCGGCGGTAACAGGACAGGCAATGTCTATTGTAACCTGCTTGTTGTATTTCTCGCAACCGGACTCTGGCATGGAGCATCCTGGGGATTTTTGGTCTGGGGACTCTGGCATGGTGTGTTTATATTGATCGAACGAGCTCTTCGCGGAAAGGAATTTAAAGTTCGCCTTCCTGCTTTTATAAAATGGCTTTATACAATGCTTGTCGTTACGCTCGGCTGGGTGCTGTTCAAGCTGGAGGAACTTAAGTCGGCACTTGCCTATATTGGAACGATGTTCCATATAAAAAACAACCCGTATACTTCCTTTTCTCTGCGGTATTACTTGGATAATAAGATGATTGTCCTGTTGATTTTTGCCGTCCTTGCGGCTGTGCCTTGGGCACAGGTGCTGCCGTGCAGGTTTGGATCGGCAATTGCCGCTGTTTCTCTTGCGGAGTCGTCAAAACCGGTCTGCATCATAAGGCGAGCGGTGTTGCTTGCATTGCTTCTGCTCAGCATGATTTTTATCGTAAACAGTACCTATAATCCGTTTGTTTATTTTAAGTTCTGATGGCCGACGAAAGGAACGCATCATGAAAAATAAAGTGCCAGACTATCTATTTATCGCAGTATTCATAGCAATACTTGTTGTTCCTGCGCTTCTTATGAATACAAAAAAAATGCAAATATCGGTGATAGACAATAAGAACCTGACCGAGTGGCCGGGGCTGACATGGACGCTTAGCACCCGCGCTCAGATTGAAGAGTATGTGGACGACCGTATCGGCTTTCGTGAAAGTGCAATCAATTTCTATATCGAAATGAACGATAAACTGTTCCATGTCATGGTGCATCCACTTTTTATGTATGGTAAGGACGGGCATATTTTCTACAAGGATGCAGATTATATTACGGCATACCAGCGCCTGAATACCAATACGGAATATTTGGATTCCCTTGTTGCATTCCTACAGGAGACAAAGGATTATCTAAGCAGTAAGGATATCGAGTTTCTTTATTTCCTTTGCCCGGATAAGAAGACAATTTATTCCGAATATTTTCCGAATAGCATTCATGTCAATACGGCGAATGAGAGTGTGACGGACTATATGAATAAAAAGCTTGCGCAAACCGATATTGAGTATCTTATTCCGGTCGAGGAGCTTTTGGAAGCGAAAGAGAGTCAGGTAGTATACAATAAACTGTATGATGCGACGCATTGGAATGAGTTTGGCGCGTTTGTGAGCCATAAGCTGATTGATGAGCACATCCAAAATTGGTTTTCCGATGTGCAAATACTTTCTGAGGATGATTATGATTTAAACTATGTGACGATGGAAACACTGGATATTGCAAAGTTTCCAATTCAAGACGAGGTGCCGGTTTATACGCTGAAAACGGATACGAGTCAGAATGCGACAGATTACTTGATGCCGTACCTGCAATGTACGACGACGACTTTTTATTCTCACTATATGAATCCTGATTGTCAGAATGATGAAGTTCTGCTTGTATTCACGGACAGTTATTTTGGAAATTACCAGCGCTATTACAACAATCGGTTCAAAGAGGTTTACTTTGTACACCGGCAGAATTATGATTATCTGCAATATTTTGTAAATTTAGTATTCCCGGATGCGGTTATTTTCGAGACGGCAGAGCGCAGTATCTCGAGTGAGATGCCGGTTATGGCAGATTTTAAGAATTATTTTTATGAAACGCCGTATGCGCCTGCGGGAGATTTTCAAGAATCCGAGGATTTGAGTTATGCGCTGACAAGTATTTCCGGCGTCCGCAGAGAAGGATCCAAACTGTATCTGAATCCGGAGACCGGAGAGAATATTGTTTTGCTGGGGGGGATGTTCCGACAAAAAGAAAAGGCTCCCGAATATCAAATTTATGCCAAGGTAGGGGACACTTATCTTGAGGCAGAGTACTGTGCGCTTCACCGCATGGCGGAGTTCGATGGAATTCATGAATTTGCGATCAGTGTACAGAGACGCTATATGGCTGAGGGCGAGATCCAGTTAATTGCAGTAGATAAAGCTACAAAGGAAGAATATTGTTTAGAAATATTTGAGGTAATCTATGGACAGTAAGGATAATAGAAAATATATCAGAATCAGAGGGGCAAATGAACATAATCTGAAAAACGTGACAATTGATATTCCGCGTAATGAGTTTGTTGTTCTGACCGGACTCAGCGGCTCCGGCAAATCTTCGCTTGCGTTTGATACCATTTATGCGGAGGGACAAAGACGTTACATGGAGTCTTTGTCATCCTATGCAAGGCAGTTTCTCGGGCAGATGGAAAAGCCGGAGATTGAGAGCATCGAGGGACTTCCTCCAGCCATTTCGATTGATCAGAAATCAACGAATCGCAACCCGCGTTCCACGGTCGGAACCGTGACGGAAATCTATGATTATTTTCGCTTGTTGTATGCAAGGGTTGGGATTCCGCATTGCCCGGAATGCGGCAAGGAAATCAAAAAACAGACGGTGGATCAGATGGTGGATGCCATTTTAAGACTGGCGGAGGGAACCAAGCTTCAATTGCTTGCGCCGGTTGTCAGAGGGCGGAAGGGTGAGCATGCAAAAGTACTGGATCGTGCAAAGAGAAGCGGTTATGTACGCGTGCGCGTGGACGGAAGCCTCTATGAGTTATCCGAGGAGATTAAGCTCGATAAAAATATTAAGCACAACATTGAAATTATCGTAGACAGGCTTGTTGTAAAGGAAGGCATTGAAAAACGACTGGCTGATTCGCTGGAAAGCGTGCTGGAGTTGTCCGGCGGGCTTGTTTTTGTGGATGTGATTGGCAGCGAGCAGATGACATTTTCGCAGAGTTTCTCCTGTCCGGACTGCAATATCAGCATCGATGAGATTGAGCCGCGCAGCTTCTCGTTTAATAATCCGTTTGGTGCCTGCCCGGTCTGCGCAGGGCTCGGCTATAAAATGGAATTTGATGAGGATTTGATGATACCGGACAAGTCTTTATGCATTGCGGAGGGTGCGATTGCGGCTATGGGCTGGCAGTCCTGCACGGATCCGTCCAGCTTCACGTATGCGATATTAAAGGCACTTACAAAAGAGTATCATTTTGACTTGAATACGCCTTATGAAAAGCTTCCGAAAGATATTCAGGACATGCTGGTTTACGGCACGAACGGTCGAGAAGTCAAGGTTCATTACAAAGGGATGCGCGGAGAGGGCGTTTACGATGTTGCTTTTGAAGGGCTGATCAAAAATGTGGAGCGCCGTTACCGCGAAACATCTTCCGATGTCATGAGACAGGAATATGAGACGTTTATGCGGATTACACCTTGTAAGGAGTGCAGAGGAATGCGCTTGAAAAAGGGCGCACTCGCAGTTACGGTCGGCGATAAGAATATTTATGAGCTGACTGCACTGTCTGTCAAAAATCTGATTATATTTATGCAGGAGCTGGAGCTGACAAAGCAGCAGGAGCTGATCGGACAGCAAATATTGAAGGAAATAAAGGCGCGTCTGCGTTTTCTTCTGCAAGTGGGTCTGGAATACCTGACGCTCGCTCGTGCGACCGGTTCGCTGTCGGGAGGCGAAGCACAGCGTATCCGTCTTGCGACACAAATCGGCTCGGGACTTGTTGGTGTCGCCTATATCCTGGATGAGCCAAGCATCGGTCTTCATCAGCGGGATAACGACAAGCTCCTGAATGCGCTGAAGGAGTTGCGCGATTTGGGAAATTCACTCATTGTCGTGGAGCATGACGAGGACACCATGCTTGCGGCGGATTATTTGGTGGATATTGGGCCGGGTGCGGGAGAGTATGGCGGAGAAATTGTTGCTGCCGGAACGGCTCGGGAGATCATGGAAAATAAAAATTCAATTACCGGCAAATATTTAAGCGGTGAGCTTTACATTCCGATTCCGAAGAAACGCAGAAAACCGCAGGGCTTTTT